>JAUSPK010000016.1 GCA_030655735.1 Syntrophales bacterium
AGCCCCAGGGACAACCGTTTCAGCGAGTCACTCAGGAGATACATCCCGAATATGAACAGGCCCAGACCTCCGATAACACCCGAAATAATTTTAAACTCCATCAAATCTCCTATACCGGTACCGGTATTCTAGTTATGTAAAATTTTTCGCCGCATGCAGAGTGTTTTTTAGCAGCATCGCGATCGTCATCGGCCCAACACCCCCTGGAACAGGGGTAATATATGAGGCCTTTTCAGACACCTGGTCAAAGGCGACATCCCCCACCAGCTTGCCGGCAGGAAGCCGGCTGATTCCGACATCAATCACGACCGCTCCATCTTTTACCATATCCCCCGTTATCATCTCGGAACTCCCCGCCGCGGCCACGAGGATGTCTGCCCTCCTCGTAACTTCCGGAAGATTCCGTGTCCTCGTATGACAGACCGTGACCGTGGCGTGCCTCGCCAACAGCATCAGGGCGAGGGGTTTTCCAACAATGTTGCTCCTCCCCACAATAACGGCCTCCCTCCCCTGGATATCTATCTCATAGCGATCAAGCAGCTCCAGGATGCCCGACGGGGTACAGGAGGTGTGAAAGGGGTTGCCCGTTAACAGGCGCCCGACGTTGAGCGGGTGAAAACCGTCCACATCCTTTTTCGGGTCTATGGCATTGATAACCGAATCGGGATTGATGTGCCGCGGGAGGGGGAGCTGGACCAGTATCCCGTGTATCGTGTCATCCGCATTCAGCTGTCCGACGATATCGAGAATCTGCGCCTCCCCCGTGTCACCGGGAAGCTTGTATTCCCTGGAGAGGAAACCGACCTCGGCGCAGGCCTTTTCCTTTCTCGCAACATAGATATGCGAGGCCGGATCGTCGCCCACAAGGATAACGGCAAGTCCCGGGACAACGCCCCGGTCATCCTTTAACCGGAGGGCCTCTCCTCTGATCTCACCCCTCACATCCTGAGAGATCTTCGTCCCGTCAATGATTACAGCCATACCATTCCCCATAAAAATCGTTCCTGCCCGCGCGGCGAGAAATCCTCCCACCGGAGTTTGACCTTTATATTACACAACAGCAAAATGTCAAGACAATCACTCATACTATGACCCGGGCAGCAGCACCGCTCCTGGGGGCATCCTTTCAATTCTGTTGAAGTAAATCATACGTTGTGATAGTGGGGGGATGAAATTTCGGCAATAGTATTGGAGATGCGCATGGAACAGAATCTGGGCAAGATGTTAGAGCACACCTGTCGTACCTACCCCAAGAGGGTATCTCTCATATATAAGGACACGGCCGTTTCCTACTCGGAACTGGACAGGGCGGTAAACGCCTTCGGCAACCGGTTGAAGGCACTCGGCGTGACACAGGGGGACAAGGTGGCAATCATGCTCCCCAATATACCCGAGTTTATCGTAGCCTATTTCGCCACCCTCAAGCTTGGAGCGGTTGCCGTCACCATCAACATCCAGTCGACCCCCCATGAGCTGCTCTATCTCCTCGACAACTGCGATGCCAGGGCGTGTATCACCGCCCCGTCGTCAGCAAAACGGTTTGAAGAAATACGGGAAGGGCTACCGCGGCTGGAACACCTGATAACAACCGACGAGCGCCCCGGAAATCTCTCCATACAAGGTTCTCTGGAAGAGGAGTCTCTTGAACTCGAGATGCCGGAGATCACGGGGGGAGATCCCGCGGTGATGATCTATACCTCAGGCCTGACGGGGAGGCCCCTCGGGGCCGTTCTCACCCACGGAAATCTGTCCACACAGTCCATCCTGCTGGAAGAGGTCTTGAACGGGACCCCGGACGACAGGGGTCTGTGTCTCATCCCGCTCTTCCATTCCTTCGGGGCCGTAGCCAACATGCTGATGGTCCTGGAAGCGGGTGCCAGCCTCGTCATGATTGACCAGTTCAACCTTGAAACCATCTTCAGGGCCATCGAGGGAGAGAAGCTCACCTATGTGGCAGCCGTTCCGAGGGTCTTTCTGGGAATGCTCCTCTTTGAGGGGGCGGACAGGTATGACATCAGTTCCCTGCGATTCTGCATTACCGGCGGCTCGGCAATGCCGCCGGAATACATACCGATGTTCGAAAAGAAATTCGGCGTCATGCTGGTTCAGGGGTATGGCCTGACCGAGGCCTCCCCCGCCTGTTCGGTCAACCGGATAGACGGCGTACGCAAACCGAGGTCCATCGGCCTCCCGCTCCCGGGCATTGAGGCGCAGGTACTCGATGAGGCGGGCTCCCGGCTTGGCGCAGGGGAGGTAGGAGAGCTCGTCATCAGGGGGCCCAATGTCATGCAGGGATATTATCACAATGAACAGGCAACTGCGGAGGTTATCCGGGACGGATGGCTCCACACCGGAGATCTGGCACGGATCGATGAAGAGGGGTACATCTTCATCGAAGGCCTCAAGAAGCGGATGATCATCACCAGCGGATTCAATGTATATCCAACAGAGATAGAAAACACTCTCAGGATGCACCCGGCCGTCAGCGACGCGCGGGTTATCGGGAAAGAAGACCTCATGAGGGGGGAGATCGTCAAGGCCTTGATCATCAAAAAAGAGGGCGCCGCCGTAAGCGGCAAAGATATCATGAAGCACTGCAGGAAGTATCTATCTTCATACAAATCCCCCAGGGAGGTGGAGTTTGTGGAGAAACTTGATTGAGGATATAATGGAAAACCTCCCTGATATATACGAACAGGAAAAGGAGATGTTTTATGAAAGAGGTAGTCATCGTAAGTGGAGCGAGGACCGCCGTCGGGACATTCGGCGGTTCCCTCAAGGATGTGAGATGCGTTGATCTCGGCGCGCTTGTTATCAAAGAGGCGATCAAGAGGGCCGGCCTCAGACCCGCCATTACCGACTTTATCAGGGCATGCCGCGCGGACGCATTCGGAGAATTCAACAGGACACCGATCAACGAAAAGTATTATGACTATGACGATTCGCTGACCCCGGCATATTTTGATGAATGTATCATGGGGAACGTCCTCCAGGCGGGGCAGGGGCAGAATCCCGGACGCCAGGCAGGCATCTATGCCGGTCTGCCCGAAGAGACAACCGCGATCACGGTCAACAAGATCTGCGCGTCGGGGATGAAGGCAATCGCCCTGGGTGCCCAGGCCATCAAGGCGGGGGACGCGGATATGGTCGTTGCCGGCGGCATGGAGGCAATGAGTCAGGCACCATACGCCCTCCAGAAGGCGAGATGGGGATACCGGATGGACATGCCCTTCGGCCAGATCACCGACATCATGGTTCATGACGGTCTCTACGAGATCTTCAATAAGTATCACATGGGATTTACCGCCGAGAATATTGCCAAGCTCTACGGCATCACCCGTGAAGAGCAGGATGAACTCGGCCTCATCAGTCACCAGCGGGCACTGGCAGCCATCGCACGCGGTGAGTTCAAGGATGAGATCGTGCCGGTCGTCATGCCGCAGCGCAGGGGCGAGCCAAAGGTCTTTGAGGTTGATGAACGCCCCATGGACACAACACTGGAAAAAATGGCCAAACTGGCCCCCGTCTTCGCAACAAACGGAAAAGGGACGGTAACCGCCGGGAACGCCTCCGGGATCAACGATGCCGCCGCGGCCGTCGTCCTGATGAGCGCCGAGAAGGCGCAGGAGCTGGGACTCAAACCCCTGGCGAAGATCAAGGGGTACGCGTCGGGCGGCGTGGATACTGCCTATATGGGGTTGGGACCCATTCCGGCCACCAGGAAGGTCATGCATCAGCTGGGACTGACGGTCAAGGACATGGATTACATCGAGCTGAACGAGGCATTCGCCTGCCAGGCAATCGCCTGCATGCGCGAGCTGGGGATCGGTCTCGACAACTGCAACCTCAACGGAAGCGGAATCTCCATAGGCCATCCCATCGGATGCACCGGCGCGAGGATCACTTACAGCCTCGCAATGCAGCTGCAGAAAAAGGACCTCAACCTCGGCCTCGCCACGCTCTGTATCGGAGGCGGCCAGGGGATGGCAATAGTGCTTGAAAGGGTATAGACGACAGCGGCAGGGATGAAAGGGGTAAGGGCGCTGTCTTTCGCCTCTCTCCCCGATTGATTCGATTCACGGTGAAGACTCTGATTCAGGGTACACACTGAAGCTACGCGAAGGAGAAGAGAAGATGGAAATAAAAATATTCGGCGTCGTGGGCGCCGGTCAGATGGGAAACGGTATAGCTCAGGTCGTAGCACATCAGGGCGGCCTGAAGGTCATCCTGAATGATATCGCGGATGAGTTCGTTGAGAGAGGATACGCTGCCATAGCGAAACGTCTTGACGGAATGGTTGCCAAAGAGAGGATCACGGCCGAGAAGAAAGATGAGATCCTCAGCCGGATCACGAAGAGCACGGACCTGGCAGACATGAAAGAAGCGGACTTTGTCGTGGAGGCGGCCATAGAGCGCGAAGACCTGAAGCTTGAGATATTCAAGAAGCTGGACGGCATCTGCCGCCCCGGGGTCATCCTCGCCTCCAACACCTCTTCCATACCGATCACACGGATAGCGAACGTGACAAAGAGACCGGAGCTGGTCATCGGCATGCACTTCATGAACCCCGTCCCAGCCATGAAACTGATAGAGGTCATCCGGGGGCTGGCCACGGCGCAGGAGACCTTTGACCTGACGGAAAAACTGGCGGGACAATTCGGAAAGACACCCGTTGAGTGCAACGATTTCCCCGGATTCATACTGAACAGACTCCTGATACTGATGATCAATGAGGGAATCTGCGCCCTTCATGAAGGGGTGGGGAGCATCGAGGCGATCGACAGCATGATGAAGCTGGGTGCCAACCACCCGATGGGTCCGCTGGAACTGGCCGACCTTATCGGGCTCGACACATGTCTTGCGATTATGGATGTGCTCTACAAGGGGTTTGGCGATTCCAAATACCGTCCGTGCCCCCTCTTGAAAAAATATGTGGATGCCGGTTTCCTGGGGAGGAAATCGGGGAGAGGATTTTACAACTACGCCGGCTGATCAGGACCCGCTCGAGCAGCTCACACCAGTCAGAAAGGACGTGCTTTATGAATTTTGCGCCAACGGAAGAACAGCAGATGGTAAAGGACATGGTGACGCGGTTTGTCAATGAAGAGATCAAACCGGCAGCCGGAGAACTGGACCGGACCCACCGGCATCCCCAGGACATATGCAGGAAGCTGGGGGAGATGGGTCTCATGGGTGTATCCGTCCCCACCGAATACGGTGGAGCGGGTATGGACAACGTGACATATGTCATGGCCCTGATTGAAATCTCGCGGGGCTGCGCAAGCTGCGGCGTCATTACGTCGGTCAACAATTCCCTGTACGGGCACCCGGTCAAGACCTACGGTACGGATGAGCAGAAGATGAAGTTCCTGGCACCCGTGGCCGGCGGTGAGGTTGAGGGGTGCTATGCCCTGACGGAAGCGGGGGCGGGCTGCGACGCAGCCGCTCTCCGGTGCCGGGCCGAGCTCAAGGGTGACAAGTATATCGTCAACGGCGTCAAAAAATTCATCACCAGCGGCAATGTGGCAAAGTACTGCGTCCTGGCAGCGACCGAGGACATCGCAAAGGGCTACAAGGGGATCCTGAATCTCATCGTGGATCTGGAAAATACCCCCGGCTTTTCCGTCGGCACCGTCGAGGACAAGATGGGCATCCTCGCCTCCGGCACGGCGGAGATGGTCTTTGAAGATGCCGAGGTACCCGTCGAGAACCTCCTGGGGAAACCCGGCGAGGGATTCCCCCAGATGATGGCGGGTCTCAATGCCGGGAGGATCGGCATCGGATGCCAGGCATGCGGCATCGGAAGGGCGGTCCTTGAAGATTCCCTCGCTTACGCAAAGGAACGGGTTCAGTTCGGACAGTCCATCACATCATTCCAGGCGATCCAGTGGAAGCTGGCCGATATGGCCACAGAACTTGACGCGGCGGAGATGCTCCTCCTCAAGGCCGCCTGGCTGGAGGATAACGGGTATAACTTCGAGAAAGAATCGGCGATGGCAAAGATGTACGCCTCCGATGTGGCCATGAGAGCCTCCGTAGAAGGTGTCCAGATATTCGGAGGCTACGGCTACTGCAAGGATTACCCCGCTGAACGACACATGCGGGACGCTAAAATATGCCAGATATACGAGGGCACCAACGAAATCCAGAGGGTCGTTATCGCCAGAAAGTTGTTGGGGGCGCGGTAGCCTTCAGCGGCAAACGGCTCTTACCGGGAGGGCTGCCATGCACTTGAAACTGAATCGTCTGTCAAGCTATGAGGGTGTAACGGGGCCGTTGCTCCTGATTATCATGGATGGTGTGGGTCTGTACCGGGGAGAGAAGGACGGATATCCGGGCAATGCCGTTGAGATCGCGGCCCCGCAAACCCTGTGCCGTCTCATGGAGCACGAAAAGATCGCGCTCCGTCTCAAGGCGCACGGAACAGCGGTCGGAATGCCCTCCGACCAGGACCAGGGAAACAGCGAAATCGGCCACAACGCCATGGGGGCGGGGAGGGTATTTTCCCAGGGGGCTAAACTCGTCGAGGAGGCCATCGAAAGCGGCCGCCTCTTTGAGGGCAACACCTGGAAGAAGATCATTGCCAATGCCCAGGCGAAAAAGACGCCGGTCCACTTCATAGGCCTCATATCCGACGGGAACGTCCACAGCAACATCACCCACCTTATATCGCTGGTCGGGCAATGCGACCGGGAGGGGGTAGAGGAGGTGTATATTCATGGACTCCTGGACGGGCGGGACGTGCCCCCGCTGAGCGCCTTGCGCTACTTCGGCGAGCTGGAAGACTATCTCTGGTCACTGCGCGCGCAGGCCGCCTTGCAGGGAAAGCGACGCCGGTACTTCGTTGCCTCCGGAGGCGGCCGAATGGTGACCACCATGGACCGCTACGAGGCGGACTGGTCCATCGTCGAGAGGGGCTACCATGCCCACGTCCTGGGCGAAGGACCCCGATTCCCAGACAGCCTCACCGCCATCAGGGCGCTACGCGAAAAAGAGAAGGTGGATGACCAGTACCTTTCCCACTGGGTCATTCATGATCCCGAAGATCTTGGAAAACCCCTCACCCAGATTGGCGACGGACACGGCGTTGTCTTCTTCAACTTCCGGGGCGACCGGGCCCTCGAGATCAGCCGCGCCTTTGTTGAGACCGATTTCACGGGCTTTCCACGCAAGGCCCATCCCGCTATTCTCTACGCCGGCATGCTCCAGTACGACGAGGACACGCACATGCCCCCCCGCTACCTCGTTGAGCCCCCCGCCATCGACCGGACGCTGTCGGAGTACCTGGCAGAAAGCGGCGTCCCGCAGTATGCCGTGAGCGAGACGCAGAAGTTCGGCCACGTCACCTATTTCTGGAATGGGAACAACTCCGCCAAGTTTGACGCGAAGACCGAAGAGTGGGAGGAGATCGAATCCGACCGTCTTCCCTTCGATCAGGCACCACAGATGAAGGCCGATGAGATAGCCTCTCACGCGATCAAGGCACTGCAATCCGGGGCATACCGGTTTCTCCGTCTGAATTTTCCGAACGGGGATATGGTGGGACACACCGGGTCGCTCCCCGCAACGGTCGAGGCAATGAAGGCCGTTGACCGGGCGGTGGGGAGGATCATTGAAGCGGCCGATGCCCTCGGCGCAACGCTGATCATAACCGCCGATCATGGGAACTGCGAGCAGATGATAGCCGTGGACGAAAAGACGGGAAAGGCCGTCATGGGTCCGGGGGGGGAGTACAAACCGCAGACGAGTCACACCCTCAATCCGGTACCCTTTATTATCCACGGTCCCGATACCGGCCGCTATGAACGTGCCGATATCAAGGACCCGGGGCTGGCCAACATCGCCTCGACAATCCTCCTGCTCCTCGGATATGACAAGCCGGATGACTACATGGAACCACTCATCAGAATCACGGAAAAGACAGTGTTGAATGTTTAATTATGAATTTTAAATGAAAAACAAAAGCTGTAAAGACAATTGCAGATACAACGATAAATTTTGAATTCCCTTAATTCAAAATTCACAATTCAAAATTAAGCATTGCTGTCAGTATATCCCCGCCTCGAGGCCGCCGGCAATCGTCTGTCCCAGCTCCCGGCACCGGGCGAGGATCTCGTCCGTGACGCCCCCCTGTGACTGTCTCGCAATCACGGGATCGTACACCTTCTTGAACTGGTAGCCGAGGGCGATGCGTTCAATGCTGCTGAGGGCTCCCGTGCCGTCGTTCCCGGCGCTGATAAAGACAACGTAGGGCTTCCTGAACACCTTTCCCTCCGCGGGATAAAAGGTGCGATCAAAAAAGTCCTTGACGGCTCCCGACATATACCCGAAGTTTTCCGGGGTTCCGATTGCAAGCCCGTCGCAGACGAGGAGGTCTTCCAGGGACGCGTCGGCCGCCCTCTTCACAGTCACCTCCGTGTTCTCTATGCTGGCCACCCCCTGAGCAACCAACCGCGCCATCTTTTCGGTGTTTCCCGTTTGTGAGTGGTACACAATCAGTATCCGGGTCATTATCCCTCCAGCGTATCCACGAATCCGATCAGCGCTTCGTTAAAGGCCTTGGCATCCTCCATCATGACGAAATGTCCCGCATCGGGTATCAACACCAGGCGTGCCTTCGGTATCTTTTCCTCAAGATACACGGAAAATTTGGGAGGCATCATCTTGTCATCCTCCCCGCAGATCAGGAGGGTGGGGACGCGGATCTGATCCACCTCTTCCAAGATATCGAACCGGTCGCACGCGAGGAAATTGCCATATACGACCTCTTTATCCGCCCGTTCAAGACCCTCGACCAGAAATCCCTTCAACCGCTCGCGATTCTTTTTTGAGACGGCGAATGCGGGGATTGAGTTGATGATCATCGAAGGGTCACCCTGCATCCCGTCCAGGACCATCGGGTTTACCGGCATCCGGGCTCCGCCCCCCACCGTCACGATACCGGACAGCATGTCGCCGTATCGAAGAGCCGATTCAAGGACTATAGCGGCGCCCAGGGAATGCCCTATCAGGACTGGCCTGTGAAGACCGAGAACCTCTACGGCCTTCTTAACCCACCGGGCATATGCGGCGACCTCTCGCTCGCCCGTTCCCTCGGATTGTCCATTTCCGGGGAGATCCACCGCGACGACATTAAACTGTCCATCCAAGACACCATACTGCTCTTTCCAGCTTGTATGGTCCCCCCCCGGAACCGTGAATGAAGAAGAGCGTCTTTTTTGGTTCAACATTTTTCCCCTCGCTCGCCCACAAGGCAATCCTTACTCCCTCTATTTCCTGAAACTTCATAAACACCCCCTCGCTTCTTCAGGTAAAGAAAACATGCCCCCCAAATCGTTATTCACCATTCTCTGTTCTCTTGTTCCTTCTTTTTTCCAGCTCCTCTTTTCTCAGGTCCTTCCGGAGGATCTTGCCGGTTCCGGTCTTTGGAAGTCTGTCGCGAAATTCCACCTCCGTCGGGAGTTTATAGGTGGCCAGTCTCCCCCTGCAGAATTCTATCATCTCCTCCTGAGTTGCGCTTTCACCCTCCCTGAGTACCACAAAGACCTTGATGTTCTCTCCCCTCCGGGGATCCGGGATGCCGATAGCGCACGCCTCCTGCACCTTCGGATTCTCATAGAAAACCTCGTCCACATCGAGTGGATAGACGTTGTAGCCGCCCGATATAATCATCTCCTTCTTATGATCCGTGATATAGAAATATCCATCATCGTCCATGGTGGCGATATCGCCGGTATAACACCAGCCGTCTCTGAGGGTTTCCGCCGTCTCATCGGGCATACCCCGGTATCCCTTCATGACCTGCGGTCCCTTGATGATAAGCTCTCCCGGCTCACCCACCGGCATATCCATCACACCATCTTCCAGGTCAACGATCCGGCAGAGCGTGTCGGGGATGGGAACTCCGACACTTCCAATCTTGCGCGCCTCTTTTGCAAAGGGATTGATATGCGTGACGGGCGATGTCTCCGTCATCCCGAATCCCTCGACGATCAACGACCCGGTAATTGCCTCAAACTCATCCATGGCTTCGACCGAAAAGGGCGCGCTTCCGGAGAAACAACCCTTGACACAGCTCATGTCCGTCTTTTTGATATCGGGGTGGTTCAGCATCCCTATGTACATAGTCGGCACCATCGTCATAAAGGAGGGGCTGAACCTTCGTATCGCCTCAAGGAGTTGCTCCGGCTGGGGTTTTGCGACGAGGATATCGGCCCATCCCATGTAGATGGCAAAGTTCATGGTAGTGGACAGACCGAAGGCGTGGAAGAAGGGGAGCGCGCCCAGGAGCCTCTCCTTCCCCTTCGCAAATGCGGGATACCATGCGGCCTGTTGCTGTACCTGTGAGCTCAGGTTGGCGTGCGTAAGCATAACCCCCTTTGAAACCCCCGTGGTACCCCCCGTGTACTGATACATGGCCACGTTTTCGAAACCCAGCTTTACGGAGGGTGGATCGGGCTCATACGCCTCCATACATTCCTTCCAGGTATAGACATCGGGCGCCGGTTTCACATCGGCGGCACGCCCCTTTCTCTTTGCTGTGAGGGGAAACAGAATACTCCGGGGAAAGGGGAGATAATCCCCGATGGAGGTATACACAATCTGCTTGATCTGTGTCCTCGGGCGAAGGTCGATCATCCGGTCTCCGAGGAGATCGATCGTCACGAGGACCTTTGAACCGGAATTGTTAAACTGATACCGCAGTTCGGCATCCGAATAGAGGGGATTGGTCATGACCGCTATCCCGCCTACCTTCAGGATGGCATAGTAGGCCACGACGCAGGGGATCAGGTTGGGGAGGAGTATCGCAACGGCGTCTCCCCGGCCAATGCCGAAGGATGTCAGACAGGTCGCGAAACGGTCGACCATCTCCTTGAGACCCGTATACGTCACGGTATATCCCTCAAAGATAAGGGCCGCTCCGTCAGGAAACTCGCGGGCCGACCGGTCAAGGGCATCCGGCAGGCATATCTTCTCATAATCGATGCGTTCCGGAACCCCCGCCTGATATACCTTCAGCCAGGGTTTATCCTCATACCTGATTGTCTGTGCCATGCCTTCCCACCCCACTTCAGATCACCGTTTCAAGAAACTGCAAATCACCCCTTTTGTCTGGCCCTCCACCCCATATAAAAGAGGGGCTTCCGATCTTAAGATCGGAGCCCCCCATTGTATCACACTGAAAAAGAACGCGTATAGACCGTTTAGGCTGGAGCTTCCTCTTCCTTCACTTCCTCTTCCTTCACTTCCGCGGCCTCCTCCGGAGCCTCGGCCTTTACCGCTTCTTCAAGCCCCATGGAATTCCAGACTATCTCGGCGATATCAAGGGCTTTCATCTTCTCTTCCATCTCGCGGTCCTTGATACCATCGGACATCATCGTGAGACAGAAGGGACAGCCGACCGCTATCGTATCCGCCTTTGCCTCTATGGCCTGGTCGGTCCTCATATCATTGATCCGCTCTCCGATATCCTCTTCCATCCACATCCTTCCACCGCCGGCACCGCAACAGAAGCTCTTGGCGTGATTCCTGTCCATCTCGGACAGCTTCAAGCCTGGAACGGCCTTCAGTATCTTCCTCGGCTGCTCGTAGATATCATTGTACCTGCCCAGGAAGCAGGAATCGTGGTAGGAGAACAGGCCTTGAACCGATTCTTTCAGCTTGATCTTGCCCTGAGCAATCAGGTCTGCAATGATCTCGGTGTGGTGGTAGACCTCAAAGTTACCGCCGAAATGCGGAAAATCCTTCTTGATCATATTATATCCGTGGGGGCAGGTGCAGATGATCTTCTTCACACCATACCCGTTCATCACATCTATGTTCATCTGCGCCAGGGTCTGCGAGAGATACTCATTCCCACCCCTCATGGCGGAATCACCGCAGCAGCTCTCTTCCTCACCGAGGATACCAAAGCTGATACCGGCCTCTTTCAGGATTTTGGCAAAGGCGATCGTCACCTTCTTGCCCCTGTCGTCAAAGGACCCGGAACATCCAACATAGAAGAGGTACTCTACATTGGAATCTTCGGCCAATGTCTTGACCCCCAGACCCTTGGCCCACTCGGCCCTCAGGTGCGTCCCGATTCCCCAGGGGTTGGAGTTGTTCTCCATATTCCGGTACGTCAGCTGCAACTCGGGAGAGAAATCGGCCTCCATGAGCACCTTGTACTGCCTCATGCCGGTGATCATCGGAACATGCTCATTAAATACCGGGCAGGCCTCCATGCAGTACATGCAGTTCGTGCATGCCCACAGCTCGTGGAGATCTATAACCTCGCCCACCATCGCCTTTTCCGGCTCCGGTATGACGGGATCTTCTCCCTCTTTGGCGGCCTTCTTCGCCGCCATTACAACAGGCGCGCGCTCAAGCCAATATTCCTTGATGTCCTGATGCAGTTTCTTCGGAGAAAGGGGTTTGCCCGACAGGTACGCGGGGCATCCGTCCTGGCATCGTCCGCACCTCAGACAGGCATCGGTGTTGAAGATCTGCTTCCACGTGAAATTCTCCAACTGTCCCACGCCGAATGACTCGGCATTCTCAAAGTCGGCAATGGGCTCGAGATATCCCGTCGGCTTGAGCGATCTCATATACTGGTTGGCCGGCGCGAGAACGATATGTATCAGCTTCGAGAAGGGCAGGTACGCGATAAAGCCGAAGGCGAGAAACGCGTGTATCCACCACGTAAATTTATGAAGAATCGTTACCGTATCGTAGTTGATGCCGGTCAGGGTCTTCGCGAAGGCGTATCCCACAAAGGACCATCCTCCCCAGGTAAATCCGTCCACATTGATATTAACATATAACCGGAACCCCTCGAGCAGAAACCCCGTTATGATAATGCCGCCTATGAGGAGAAGGACAATCGCGTCGTCCGCGACGGCGTCCACCTTCCCCCGGTAGCCGAGCCTGTCCGGTTTCTGGACATACTTTCTCCAGACCGCCATGACAATGCCGGCAAGGACGGCCAGACCGAATAACTCCATGATGAGTGAAAATCCAAGATAGAACCCTCCGTTAAAGAAGGGGACGAGGAAGGGGAGGTGGAAGTGGGTCGCGTCAAACGCTGCGCCGAATATAAGGACAAAGAATCCAAAGAATATGAGGGCATGCATAATGCCGGGATACGCATCCTTGAATGTCCTGATCTGCACCAGACCGTTGAGGAAAAGGGACTTGATCCGCTCTCCCATGTTATCGGTCCTGTTTTCCGGCAGCCCCATCGCCTTCCACATCTGCCAGCGCAGGTAAAAACCATAGGCACATACCGCTATGGCAATCCCCGCAAATAGAAACAGTATCAATTCGGATGGGAAGGGGGCATTCCAGAATACCTCTCTCCCCTCATTTCCAACAGAGTATACCTGTCCGCCGTGTGCCATGATGTCATTGCCTCCATATACAAGTTTCAGATTTCTACCCCTGGCGGTTCCGTAAAAACAGAAAGGGTACCCAATCAGCCCTTAACTCTTTTACGAGCCCGGCAGGATTAAATATCCCGGCGCGTATTCGCGGTACTGCTCAAAAAAACGGGGGTGGATACAGTATCCACCCCCGTTTACCTGTTACAGCATCTTCTTCACTGCCGCGGTCAATTCCGGAACGATCTTGAAGAGATCATCCACGATTCCGTAGTCCGCTTTGGCAAATATCGGCGCTTCTTCATCCTTGTTGATGGCGACGATATACTTGGAGGAGCTCATTCCAGCCAGATGCTGAATGGCCCCGGAGATGCCACAGGCGATATACAGGTTCGGGGAGACCACCTTCCCGGTCTGTCCAACCTGATCCGACTGGGGTTTCCATCCCGCGTCAACCGCTGCCCTCGAAGCGCCCACGGCTGCGCCGAGAAGTCCGGCCAGCTCTTCAAGGATCTTGTACTCGTCTGTACCCTTCATGCCGCGCCCGCCGGAGATGATGATGTCCGCCTCCGTCAGTTCGATCTTGCCGCTTGCATCCTGCTGCGTCTCAAGGACCTTGGTCTTGAGGGCATCAGCGGGGATACCCGCGTCAAACTTTACTACCTCGCCAGCCTTGGCATTCTCCACCGCGGCGAAGACATTCGGACGCAGTGTCGCCATCTGGGGATAGCTTTCGATACCAACTTCTGCGAACACCTTGCCAGCGTACATCGGTCTGATGGCAACCATCTTACCACCGTCAATTTTCAGCTCCGTGCAGTCGGAAGCCATGCCGGTGGCCAGTTTCCCAACCAGGCTTGCGCCAAGGTCTTTGCCCTGTACCGATGAACCCAAAAGCAGGATCGACGCGTCATTTTCCTTCACAACCTTGGCAACCGCGGCGCTGTACGCATCGGTTGTATAATCGGCATAGATGGCGTCATCCGCCAGATATACCTTGTCTACACCATATTTGGCCAGCTCCGGGGCAAGTCCCTCAACACCGGACCCCACCAGAACCGCGCTTACTTCCTCGCCCAGTTCATCAGCAAGCTTTCTCGCCGCACTGGCAATCTCGAAAGAGACCTTGCGAAGGGCGCCGCCTCTCTGCTCAGCAACTATCCATACACCTTTTGCCATTTTTCTATCCTCCTATTCCCTCCGGTTAAATTACCTTGGCCTCTTCCCTCAGCAACTTGGCCAGTTCAGCAGCCTTTACAGCCGCGTCATCGCCCCCGATAATCTTTCCTGGGGCTCTTTCCGGAGGGGGAGTCATCTTGATAATTTTCGCCTTCGGCTCAACGGATATACCGAGTGCCGCCGCGTCCTTCACATCGACCGGTTTCTTCTTCGCCTTCATGATACCGGGGAGGGACGCGTACCTCGGTTCGTTCAATCCCTTCTGCGCGGTAATAACGCAGGGCAACGGGCTCTCTATGACAAGCTGCGCCCCTTCTATGGGTTTGATGGCCTTCGCCTTGCCGTCCGCCACCGTAAGCCCGGTCACGATCGTTACCTGCGGAATCCCGAGCAGTTCTGCCAGGATGGAACCGACCTGAGCGGAGTCATCATCAATCGCCCGCTGTCCACAGAAGATGATATCGGGATTGATCTCCTTTACGGCGGCTGCCAGAGCGGCTGCCGTGTTGTACTCGTCCACCGCATCGATCGTGATATGAACCCCCTTGTCCGCTCCCATAGCGAGGGCGGTCCGGATTGTCTCCATCGCCCGCGCGGGACCGAGTGACACGACTGTCACCTCTCCGCCGTTCGCCTCTTTCAGTTTCAGGGCCGCTTCGACGCCGTACTCATCATAGGGATTCATGACCCACTTGATTCCGCCCTCTTCAATACCGGAGCCGTCAGCCTTCACCTTGATCAACGCCTCGGTATCAGGGACCTGTTTTACACATGCAACTATGTTCACAATTGCCTCCTTTCACCGATGAGCACGGATGCTCTTGCTCCCCGCACCCACCTTCTGTTGTTTTTTCATATCCTTCCACCCTCGCCCCACGGGGGGGAGAGGGTGGCCTAATATTCTTACAGGCGGTTCTTCACGATATCGTCCACGACAGAGGGATCCGCCAGGGTTGAGATGTCGCCAAGGTCATCAACTTGGTTGGCCGCAACCTTCTTCAAAATCCTGCGCATGATCTTTCCGCTTCTCGTCTTGGGAAGACCGTCCGCCCACTGTATTTTCTCGGGAGTCGCGATCGGGCCGATCTCCTTGCGAACGTGAGCGACCAGTTCCTTCATCAGTTCAGGAGTCTTTTCAACGCCGGTATTCACCGTGACATAGGCGTAGATCGACTGTCCCTTCACCTCATGCGGATACCCGACAACGGCTGCCTCCGCCACTTTCGGATGCTTGACCAGGGCGGATTCGACTTCCGCCGTTCCCATCCTGTGACCGGAGACGTTGATAACGTCGTCGATACGACCGGTAATCTGATAATACCCGTCCTCATCCCTTCTCGCGCCGTCACCCGCCACATAGTACCCGGGGAACTGCTCGAAGTAGGTTTCCTGGAATCTCTTGGGGTCGCCGTAGACGCCTCTCATAAGGCCCGGCCAGGGTTTCTTTATGACGAGAGCACCGGACGCAACCGTATCCGTAAATTCCTTTCCCTCATCATCAACGAGGGCCGGCAAGACACCCATGAAGGGTACCGTCGCCATCCCAGGTTTGATATCGGTGGCGCCGGGAAGGGGCGTAATCAGGATGCCGCCCGTTTCAGTCTGCCACCAGGTATCGACAATGGGGCACTCCCCGCGTCCGATAAGATTGTAGTACCAGTTCCACGCCTCGGGATTGATCGGCTCACCCACCGTACCGAGGATCCTGAGCGACGAGATGTCCGCTGCTTTGACCCATGTATCGCCCTCTTTGGCGATGGAACGAATGGCTGTCGGAGCGGTGTAGAAGATATTAACCTTGTACTTCTCCACGATATTCCAGAAACGGCTCATATTGGGATAATTGGGAACCCCTTCGAACATAACCGAGGTTGCGCCGTTGCACAGCGGTCCGTAGACGATGTAGCTGTGTCCGGTAACCCATCCGATATCGGCGGTGCACCAGTAGACATCACCATCGTGATAGTCGAAGACCATCTTGTGGGTATAGGCCACATAGGTGAGATACCCGCCCGTGGTGTGCATAACACCCTTCGGCTGTCCCGTGGACCCGGAGGTATAAAGGATAAAGAGGGGATCTTCCGCATCCATCCACTCCGGCTCACAGTTGGCGTCAACCTTTGCCATCTCATCGTTCCACCAGAGGTCTCTTCCTTCGGTCCAGTCGCACTTGATCTTGTCGCCCACGCGCTCAACAACAACCACCTTTTCAACGGAGGGGCATGTCTTCAGCGCATCGTCTGCACTGGTCTTCTGGGGAATCGCCTTGGCTCCGCGGAAGGTACCGTCACAGACTACGAGAAGTTTGGCCTCGCTGTTCTGAATCCTGTCCCTGAGGGCGTCAGAAGAAAATCCGCCGAAGACGATACCATGGATCGCGCCGATACGCGTACACGCGAGCATCGCAATCGCCAGCTCAGGAATCATCGGCAGATAGAGGACGACCCTGTCACCCTTTTTGATACCCTGGGCCTTGAGGACATTTGCAAACTTGCAGACCTTCTCATGGAGATCTTTATAGGTAAGGCCCATATCTTCACCGGGCTCGTTCCCCTCCCACTGGATGGCGACCTGATTGCCCTTTTTCTCAAGGTGCCTGTCGAGGCAGTTGTAGGAAACATTCAGCTTGGCACCTTCAAAGTACTTGATATAGACGGGGCCCTTGCGTATGTCGAAGTTGTAGTCCTCGACCTTGTCCCACTTCTTAAACCAGGTTACATATTCATCCGCTATGTCGCCCCAGAAGCCATTTGGATCTTCTATGGAACGCTTATAGAGCTTCTCGTACTCTTCCTTGCCCTTGATATGGGCCGCTGCCTTTACCTTTTCAGGTACAGGATACACTGCCTTCAATTCTACCTTCGCTTCCGCCATTGCTTTGCTACCTCCATTTATTGTTTTCTGTAAAACACACGATACGACTCAGTAACTCCGTCCCCCGTTCCGACCGGAGAAGTCCGCCACAATCCGGGATTTGCTACCGGGGAACAACCCAAGGTCAGAATATGACTAAAGGTCATTTAGCTGAGTGAAGTAATCAAAAAAAGGGACCTATGTCAAGGAAAAAAACTCAAGGGGCCTGACCAGGCAATTACACCTTGACAAATAGCTCAAATTATGGTGAAAGGGACAGCTTACATATATTGAGAGAGGCGTATCGCTGATGAAAAAGAACCTGACACACCTGAGCAACATCAAAAGGAAAAGGACCCACGGCTTCCGCGCCCGAATGGCAACGCGGTGGGGGAGACAGGTATTGAACCGAAGAAGGGCAAAGGGAAGGAAACATCTTGCAGTTTGACCCTCTACACAAAAAGCAATGCCCATAGAGTGCCTGTCAGCGGCGGGGATGTACTCCGAATCGCATGGAAAAACAATCCTTCGAAAAAAAGGAACGAGTACGCAAGAGAAGTCAGTACCTAAACATATACCGAGGGGGGACGCGGGTTCACTCAAACAATTTCATTGTCGTACTGAACCCCAATCCGTCGGGGGAAAAGAGGCTTGGAGTAGC
Organism: Syntrophales bacterium; assembly: GCA_030655735.1. GTDB lineage: Bacteria > Desulfobacterota > Syntrophia > Syntrophales > UBA2210 > UBA6078. The sequence goes on from JAUSPK010000016.1 coordinate 18,052, forward strand.
AGTCAGTAAAAAGGTAGGAAACGCGGCAAAGAGAAACAGGATCAAACGCCTTATAAAAGAGTTTTTCAGATTGAACAAAGACGGGCTGCCTGATTCAAAAGACATGGTGATAATAGCAAAAAAAGATGTCTCTTCGTTCAAGTACCAGGATGTATGCCTGGAGTTGGCGGACCTGTTGAGAAAAAAATGATGCCCATGCGGATCCTGGGAGATATCCTAATCTCTTTCATACGGTTTTACCAGATGGCCATATCTCCCTATTTTCCTCAGCGTTGCCGTTTCTATCCTACGTGCTCTGAATATGCCATAACTGCCATCCGGCACTATGGACCTTTCAGGGGATCCCTTCGCGGGTTTCTGCGCATACTCAGGTGCAATCCTTTCCATCCCGGTGGATACGATCCAGTAAAATAGTCAACCATGGAGGTCTTCGATGGACAAGAGAACACTTCTTGCCGTTGTCCTGTCATTAGCATTATTGATAGGATACCAGTATTTTTTTCCACAAGCCCGGCCTCTTACGCCGGTTAATCGCGTTCAGCAGGCCGAAGAGACAACTGTCGGGGGCCAGGCGAGCACCGGCGATTATGCCACCCAAAAAGCACAGGTCATTGAACATCAGAAATCACTGGTCAAAAAGGACGGAGACCAAGGGACCGGCAAGGATGTTGTCGTAGAGGGGGCCCTGTATACGGCCATCTTCAATTCCCGAGGCGCGGGCCTGAAATCCTTCAAGCTGAACGGGTATCGTAAGGAACTAAAGAAAGATTCACCGCTGGTAGAAATGGTGGGCATTGGGGAAGGCGCACATTATCCTCTCGCCTCAACCTTTCCGGAATCCAGCATCAATATCCCCGCCGATGCCATCTATGAGACAAGCACGGACTCGATAGATTTCACCGATGCCGCAGGCGCGAAGGAGTTGGTCTTTTCCTGGTCATATCCGGGCGCAGTCAGGGTGGACAAGGTCTACACGTTTTATCCTGAAAGATACTCCTTTGATCTTGAGGTCAGGATGACCAACCTGTCAGACGACACCATCAAACAGCAGGCCCTCCTCACCTGGAGTCAGTATGTTGATCCCGAGGGCAAGGGAGACAGGTACAGTCACGAAGGGCCCATCTCATACGTAAAAGACAAGACCGTTTCGGAGAAGATCAAGAAACTGGGAGAGAGAAAATTCAGCGACCCGGATGTGTCATGGGGAGGATTCGAGACGAAATACTTCATTTCAGCCATGATCCCGGAGCAGCCGTCCCTCACCCGGTTCGTCGTCTCCAAGGATTCCAGCAACACAGTCTTTGCCGATCTCGAAGGACCGAAAATCATCATTCCGCCCGGTCAGTCGGGTACGTTCAGGTATGCCCTGTATCTCGGCCCGAAGGAGCATGCCCGGCTTCAGGCACAAAATGTCGGCTTAGAAAACGCCATAGACTTCGGGTCGTGGGTAAAGTGGCTTGCCCTGCCACTCCTCAAGGCACTCAAGTGGATCGTCGGCTATGTCCACAACTACGGACTCGCGATCATTCTCATTACCATACTGGTAAAACTTATCTTCTGGCCGCTGGGGAACATGAGCTATCGCTCGATGAAGGGGATGCAGAAACTCCAGCCCCAGATGAAAAAGCTTCAGGAGAAACACAAAGACGATAAGGCCGCACTGCAGAAGGAAACGATGGCCCTTTACAAGGCGAACAAGGTAAATCCGATGAGCGGGTGTCTCCCCATGCTGATCCAGCTCCCCGTCTTCTTCGGCCTGTACCGGGCGCTGCTCTACTCCATAGAGCTGCGTCACGCCCCATTCGTCTTCTGGATACAGGATCTGTCGGCCAAGGATCCGTACTACATCACCCCCATTATCATGGGCGCGACCATGTTCCTCCAGCAGAAGATGAGCCCGGCACCGGGAGGAAATGAGATGCAGGCGAAGATGATGCTGTGGATGCCTGTTATCTTTACCTTTCTTTTCCTCAGTTTCCCGGCGGGGCTGGTCATTTACTGGTTATTCAACAACGTCCTGAGCATTGGTCAGCAGTACTACATAAACAAGAGCTCCTGACATGAGGTAACAGATATGAAAGATGTGCGAGAAATAGCGGGCAAAACAATAGATGACGCGATACAAAAGGCCTGCGACGCATTTAACGTTCCAAGAGAGAAACTGGATGTAGAGATACTTTCCGAAGGGTCAACAGGATTTCTGGGAATTCTGGGAGTAAAACCGGCCCGGATCAAGGCACGGATCCTGTCCATTGACATCAGCATGTACACCGAGTCGGAAGAAAAAACGGCACCGGATTCCTCGCACGATGAAGAAACCGCCCTCGAGGCAAAGGCGTTTGTTGAAGGGGTGCTCTCGCGTATCGGGTTTGATTTTCCCGTCGCGGTGAAACCAAACGGAGAAGACTATATCGCCCTCAACATTCAGGGTGACGGGGGCGGCCTCCTCATAGGAAGAGGGGGTCAAACCCTGGACGCCATACAGTACCTCACCAACAAGGTCCTGAACAAGAACGGAAACGGCGGGAAAAGGATTGTCCTGGATACGGAAAATTACCGGGAGAAGCGGGGAGAAAACCTGACGGCCCTGGCCGAGAAACTGGGGGAAAAGGCCAAGAGGACGAAGAAACCCGTTACGGTTAATCCGATGAACGCGCACGACCGCAGGCTCATACACATGGCACTGCAAGACGACAAGGAGCTGACCACCCGCAGCCGCGGAGAAGGCACCTTCAGAAAAATCATCATCATCCCCAAAAAAAGCGGCAAGACAAAGTCCTGATACGGGGCGCCGAAAGTTACGCCATGCTGGCACACGACGACACAATAGCGGCCATAGCCACGCCACCCGGTGTGGGGGGTATCGGTATTGTGAGGGTGAGCGGTCCGGGCGCTGAGGAGATCTGCCGGATCCTGTTCAAATCGGCGGCAAGCGGAGAATCCCTGACAAGCCACCACCTCTACCATGGCGACATCATATCACCTGAAACAGGCGGCACCATCGACGAGGTGCTGATCGCCCTGATGAAAGGCCCTCATTCCTACACGGGGGAGGATGTCCTGGAGATACACTGTCACGGCGGGCGCCTTATCCTGCAGACCGTTTTGAACGAAGTCATCAAGGCAGGAGGCCGACCCGCGCAGCCGGGAGAGTTTACCAAAAGGGCCTACCTCAACGGCCGCATGGACCTGTCGCAGGCCGAAGCGGTTATGGACATGATCACCGCGCGTACAGACAGGGGCCGTGCCCTCGCCCTCGCCGGGCTCAAAGGCAGACTGTCGGAAGCCCTGCGCCCCATACGCTCCGATCTGATCGACATACTCTCCTCCCTCGAATCCACGATAGACTTCAACGAAGAAGACATCTCCGATCTACCCGCCCCCACCACACCCAACAATATAGAGAATATCATCACCCGTATCACCGGCATCCTCGCAACCTATCAGGAAGGAAAGCTCTTCAGAGATGGCCTGAACGTGGTCATCACAGGGCGGCCCAACGTGGGAAAATCGAGTCTCCTTAACAGGCTTCTCGGTGAGCGACGCGCCATCGTCACCCCCATACCGGGAACCACACGGGACTTTATTGAGGAGACCATAAGCATCGGGGGAATCCCCGTAACCCTCACCGATACGGCGGGGGTAAGAAAATCCTCGGAGGCCATAGAACAGGAAGGGATAGCCTTTGTATGGGAAAAGGCCCTGGCGGCGGACATGGTCATCATTCTCATCGACGGAAGCGTACCCCTGACAGAGGAGGATGCCGAGGTCATAGACAGAAACCGGGAGAAGCAGGTCTTGCTGGCAGTCAACAAGTCGGACCTTCCACGCAAGGTAACCAATGTCCAGCTCGGGGAACTGATGCCCGGCGTGGAACCGCTCTGGATATCCGCCAAATACGGGGACGGTATTGCTGAACTGAAGAAACAAATCGCTGCGACGGCGGCAGTCAGCAGTGACGATACGGGATCGGACGTTATCCTGGCCAATCTCCGGCACAAGACCGCCCTTGAGAAGACCGCGGCATCCCTTGCGGCGGCACACGCCATCCTCTCCCGCGGCAATTTCCCGGAACTGGCCGCCTTCGATTTGAAAGAGGCCCTCGATCATCTGGGTGATATCGCCGGAGAGACGACAGCCGAAGATGTCCTCGACAGGATCTTTTCAACATTCTGCGTCGGGAAATAGAAAGTCTTTATTACCCATATATAAAGGATAAAGGGTCATGGAAGAATATATCCACGAAGACCTGAGCGAAGAGGTCCGCTCCATCTCCGGGTACTATCTGTATCTGGAGGAAGGAACCATCTCCTTCAAAGGGAGAGACATTCTGTATCTGGCTGGGGTCGGGGTCGTAGACAACTCCTGCTGCGGCGCGGGGGGCTTTCCCTTCGTCAGGGTACCGGGCTACGTCGTCTCCTGGAAAGACAAAAAGGACTCGGAGGGCCACGCCATCAGCACGATCGAGCCAGTAAAGGAGGCGGCGGACAGGCAAGAGATACAAAAGCTTATTGACAGCAAGCACCCCTACTCACAGATCAGCTTTTCTTGAAAATTAGTCGCTGTCACCATTTTATTGAAAATTAGTCGCTGTCACCATTTTATTCGTCACCATTTTATTCCACCATTTTATTCCAGGCTTTCTATCAGGGCCATGACGTTGTGCCCCAGGACCCGGTGGTTGTAGCCCCCTTCCAGTATGGCAAAGCAGCCCCCGCCGCTCTTTCGGCTTGCGGCGCGCACCATGCGCCCCATCTCCCGGTAATCATCGGTCGAAAGCACGCCCCCCCAATCTTCCAGGTGATTATCAAAGCCAGCCGAGATCCCGATGATATCGGCATCGTCGGGGAGCATCGCTTCTACATTTTTGAGATACGCGTTCGGATCGGATTCCGACGGGTTGTATATAGTCACGTAATCGGAGTGTCCCAGTATGTTGACGGTGCCGTCGCCGAAGTGAAGATCGAAGTCCAGTATAAATGCCTTTTCTATCCGCCCCTCCCTCTTCAGCTTTGATATGGCGATGGTCATGTTGTTGAAGAAACAGAAACCCCACGCCCTGTCCGCGGACGCATGGTGTCCGGGGGGACGTATCAGGGCGAAGCAGGGCTGTGAAAGACCGGTGGATGCGGCCTGGATGGCTCCCCCCGCCGCGAGGGCGGCGATGTCGTACAACCCCTGTCTCTTCACCGAAGCTACATGATTCTCCGTATGACAGGCGCGGATATCTCCCTCATCGGCGGGAATCGCGGGGATAAAGTTGACCCTGTCTTTTATAATATCGACGATGGCCTCCATCCGTCCGAAGGCGGCGGCCGGATCGGAACAGTAGGACTGTGTGAAATCCTCGTGCCAGATAACGTTCATGTCCTCCCCCCTCTTGAAAAATAGTGACAGCGACTATTTTTTGTAAAGTAATATTCTGTCATTTTGTATAGCCAATATTTAATTGACATACAAGCCCGTTCTGCTTACACTTCCCCCGTCAAAAAACAATGCCGTCTCAATCGATTTTCATCAATGTGCCAAGCAGATTCCAGGAGGATTTTCATGTATCAACTTCGCGCATACCGTTCGTTTGTCAGCTACATGGATCGCAGCAGGGAGTATTATGCCGCTTCTGGCTATACCAGGCCATACGAGTGGCCTCACTATGATGCCGTTCCTTTTACGCCGCTGAAGAAACCGCTTGCGCAGTGCCGTGTGGGATTGGTAACGACGGCAGGCAAGCCAAAACCTCCCGAAGCGGGCGTGACGCTGTTGACCTCGCGGGAGTTGTATGCCGAACCGGCGAATCCGCCGCCACAGCGTCTCTTTACAGACGATCTCAGCTGGGACAAACAATCGACCCACACGGACGATGTGGACAGCTTTCTGCCTGTGAACCGGCTGCGCGAGTATGCGGCCGAAGGTCGCATCGGATCGGCTTCGGCCCGCTTCTATGGCGTAACCACGGATTACAGTCAGAGTCGGACATTGGAGCGGTATGCCCCGCAGATTCTCGAATGGTGCCGGGAGGACGGCCTCGATGCCGTGCTCCTGTCAGCGCTTTGACCCGTCTGCCACCAGACCGTGAGTCTGGTCGCCCGGCATCTTGAAGAAAACGGCCTGTCCACGGTCATTATTGGCAGTGCCCGGGATATTGTCGAAGAATGCGGCGTTGCGCGATTCATTTTCACCGATTTCCCGCTGGGAAATCCCTGCGGCAAACCCTGGGACGTGGCGATGCAACGGTCGATCGTGGGGATGGCCCTTGACTTGCTGGAGCGCGCCTGGATGCCCAGGATGACGATACAGACTCAATTTTGCTGGGATAACGACGAATGGCGTGAAGGCTTCATGCGGGTCGATGAAAGCAACCGTGAAGCCCTTGCCCGGGCAGGGGAGGAGCGGCGCCAAATGCAGGCCGATATGAAGAAAGGCCTTTAGTCTTTATCCGTCGGGGGCGCATGAACGCTTGAAGGTTATCCGGAGGCAAACATGAACCATATGCGCAGAACGAAGATCGTCTGCACCATGGGTGCTGGTCATTGAACTATCTTCTTTTTTAATCCACAGATTTCGCAGATTACACGGATTACTCGAACCTCTTGAAGTACGATGCGGAATCTGTAGGGTTTAATTCCCCGCAGTTTGCGGCGGGGCAGTTTATTTTCCAGAAGTAACTACTGCGAGTAATAAACAGGCACTTGGAATCAACCTTAATACATCTTTCATGATATCCACCTCCTTTTATCTGTTTCCCGTGTGACCATAAATTAAGCACGCCTGTTTTTTGCCAAGGGGGAGAGGGACAAGAAATCCTTCACCATCCTTTTGGGGAAGATATCCTCCAGCGTCTCAAGACACTAGTGTCACGTCAACGATACTCTGTCATTTCGAGGGAGTCTTCACGACTGAGAAATCTTAGATTTCACCCTAAAGGGTACTATAGCTCCCTGCGGCCAAAATGACATTTCTTGATTGACAAGACACTAGAATCTACGAGACTTTTCACGCCGGGAAAAATGTGGTATGAGTGCGTGGCAGTTTGGGCTTATGCGCCACAAGAAAGAATCACATGAACAATATTATAGCGGGAGCCTTCCTCCTGGGTATGATCCTGGTCGGTATCCTGAGTTTTAAGAAAATTAAGAATGCATCGAGTTTCTTTGTCGCGGACAGAACGGCGGCGACTCCGGCAGTAACGGGGTCGCTTCTGGCTACCATTATAGGCGGGTCCAGCACCATCGGGATCGCCGGTCTGGGTTATTCAAAGGGGTTGGTGGGGGCATGGTGGATGCTCGTGGGGGCAATAGGGCTCCTGGTCCTTTCTTTCTGGTTCGCCGAACGGGTGAGGGGCTACGCGGTATACACCCTCCCCGAAATCCTCGAGAAACAGTACGGTGGAAATGCGATACGGATCATCGCCTCTGGCCTGATCGTCGCGGCATGGCTTGGAATCATAGCGGCGCAGATCATCGCGGCGGGCAAGATACTGTCGGTATTATGGCCGGGGCAGTCCGGCCTGCTGATGATCATTGCCGGATCTGTTTTTATCACGTACACCCTCCTCGGCGGCCAGTATTCCATCCTGCGCACCGATCTGATTCAGTCGGTCCTTATCATTGCGGGGGTGTGCGTTTGCGCCGCTGTCGGCATATCGGCCGCGGGCGGACTTGCGGGAATGGCGACGCAGCTTCCCCCCTCGTACTTCTCATTTCCAACGGCCCCCGATTTCGGATGGATCGAGCTTGTGACATTCCTCTTCTTCGTCGGCGCTACGTACCTGGTCGGCCCGGATATATACTCCAGGATCTTCTGCTCCCGGGACCCGCGAGTCGCCAGAAGGTCTCTTGTACTGACCGCTTCCGTCATGATTCCCACGGCGTTTCTCATAACTCTCGCGGGGATTGCCGCGCGGGTGCTCCTGCCGGAGATCCAGCCGGAGAGCGCGCTGCCGGCCCTCGTTATACATACAATCCCGACAGGGCTGAGCGGCCTCGTCATCGTTGCCCTCCTGGCGGCGGTCATGTCCTCGGCAGATACCTGTCTGCTCACCACAAGCACCATAATTACCGCGGACATACTGGCACCCCTGCTGAAGATCGAAGAAAAAAATATGCTCAGGATATCCAGGGCATGCGTGATCATAACGGGGATATTCTCTCTTATAATCGCGCTGAGGTTGCAGGGGATCATCGCCTCACTCCTGCTGGGATACACCGTCTACTCGGCGGGGCTTGTCATCCCCATTCTACTGGGATTTTACGCACACAGCTTAGGGCTGAACGCGACGGGAGCGATCATCGCCATCACGGGGGGAGGAGCTTCGGGACTCTTTTTGAAACTCTCCGGGCACGACTCTTTGCTGCTGTTCACAATCCCCCTTTCGGCGGTCCTCATCTTCGCCGGAAGTTATCTCTTCCGAAGGTCACACATGACCGGACAAGGATTATAGTATGGACGACGGGTGGATACTCGTAGACAACGCGCACAAACGTGAGATGGCGCAGCGCGATATGCTGAGCGCACGGTACATAGGGATGGATACCGAATACGATTCCTTCAGGTACTTCCGGGAAAAGCTGTGCCTGATACAGATATCCACGGAATCTCGAGTATATATCTTCGACCCGCTTTTGGACGTTGACCTGTCGTTTCTGGGAGAGGTGTTTGCGAATCCCGCGACTGTCAAGATTATTCACGCGTGCGATAACGATGTACGCCTGCTGGGCCGGGACTATGGCTTCAGGTTTGCCAATATCTTCGACACCTACCGGGCGGCTTCTCTTCTGGGATTCACGCCCCTCTCTCTGAAAGCAATCATGGAGGAATGCCTGGGGGTGGAGCTGACAAAGACCAAGAAGATTCAACGGTCGAGATGAGATGTCCGCCCTCTCACAGACGAGCAACTCGAGTACGCGGCCCTTGACGCACGGCACCTGATAGCACTGTATCACTTTCTCACGGAACGGTTGACAGAAAACAACCTGGAAGGGGCGGCACAAGAAGCTTTCGACAAGATGACACGGGTGAAGTGGCATGAAAAGACCTTCAATCCGAAGGGGTTCTTCACGATTGACGGATACGACAACCTGGAGGAATACCAGAAGCGTCGTCTGGAAAAGCTCTACCATTGGCGGTTCGAAACGGCACGAAAGACGAATACAGCCTCTTTCCTTGTCCTTTCCGACCGAGCCATCATGGAACTGTCGAAAGATGAAACGGGCACCGTCGCGTCGCTGGGCGAAGGCGGAATACTCTCCGTTGCAAAGATAAAGGCCTTTGGGACTGAGATTATAAAGATGCTCAGAAAACAGGTAAAGAAGGCTCCATAGGAAAGCTCCGTCCGGTCTGAAATTCCCCGTAATATATCCCGTGATAGTACGTGTCTGTTACTGAGTTGATTCCGCAAAGGGCGTTGCCCGAGCGAGGGGGAACGGATCGGCCTGACAGTTCTTCAGACAACACGAACCAGTGAGCAGGCATCACGTGCCCGAGTCTGTGACTTTGAGGGACTGCCTGAGTATCTCCGAGGGATCAAGGGCGGGGATTCCGGAAAAATACCCCAGTTGCATCTTACAGGCACCGCAGTCCGACATCATGATGTCCGGGCCTATGGCCTTGATCGCCCGCGCCGCGTCAGAGCCCAGCTTCGCGGAGGTCTCTCCATGTTTCTTCTTAAACCCGTAGCTTCCTGCAAGACCGCAACAGTTATCCTCAAGGATATGGACCTCAAGGCCGGGGATCTTTTCAAAAAGCCGCGCGGCCGGATACCCGATGCCTAATGCCCGCAGGTGGCATGGGATGTGGTACGCGATTTTGCGGTGAAGCGGCTCAAAGGTCGGCTCTATATACCCCTCTTCCATGAGTTCCAGGATATATTCGTGGAGATTATAGGTGTTTTCAGATATCTTTTTACCGTCAGGCACACCCAGGATACCCGGGTAGTCCTGTGTGAGTGAGAGACCGCATGATGTGCAGGTGTATACCACCTCATACCCCTTGTCTATGTACCCGGCAAGGATGCGCGCGTTTTTCCGGGCGAATTTCCGGGCGGTCTCCATGTCTCCATTCCCCAGGGCGGGCAGCCCGCAGCAGACCTGCCTCGGAATGACTACCCTGACACCCAGCGACGCGAGAAGGTCCCGTACCCCCCTGCCTATATCGGGACGGTTGTAGTTGATAAAACAGCCATAGAAAAATACCACCTTTTTCCGGCTCCTCCGGCGCCCTTTCCACCTCCAGCTCCTGTTCATGGAATGGAATCGATATTGGGGAAAGGGGATAGAGGTCGATATTCCGAATACATTGAGCACCCTTTTTACGAATGTTCTCGGGGTCAGGATGTTGATCACGGGGGCGATAAGGGAGCCAAGGGCGCCAAGCCAGTAAGTGTTGGCAAACAGGCGGTACGGGAGGGGTCTGAAGTGCCCCTCGCCATATCGGGTCTGTTCCCTGAGGATGATTTGAGCCGGATGCACACTGTACGGGCAGGCTACATCGCATCGCTTGCACTGACTACACAGTCGTACCCATCTGTCTATGGACGCCTCATCGTCCGAGCGAAAACGCTCGGCGTCGGGACCGGACTGCTTGGGACCGGGAAAGGCCGGGTCCACCTTGAACACGGGGCAGTTTGCCACACAGACGGTGCATCGTATGCAGTGTTGAAAGTCAAATCCCACTATACGAGCCCTCCACACGCGTTTGCGGCCGCCACGCCCGTGGCAATGGCCATTCCGTGACCGCACCGGTATTTCATCACCTCTGAAAAGGCCAGTATGCTCCCGCACACGTAAAGGTTTTCAATCTCCGTATCAACGGGCCTGAAGGATGAGTCCACCCGTATGCCCGCTTTTTCTATCTCATGTCCGGCGGCGAAGAAATCATCGTTAAACCAGGTCTCCCTCGCTCCGGGGAGGTAGGCGGGCAGATCGAATACCGTCTCCGTGACGGTGTCCATCGATGCCTGGAGGCCGCCGCTGACAAATGAACCGGTGGCGAGGATAAACGCCCTCCCCTCCACACGCGTGGCCCTCCCGGAACTTGCAAGGGTGACGGCCTCGATCCGATTACCAAGCTTTTCAACGCTGTATATTCCCTTTCCCCAGTAGAGGTTGACCCCCTTTTGCAGCAGGGCCTTTTTCAGGCCGCCGAACAGTCGAAGCCCCGGCATGGAAGGGGGGAGCGTGGGGATTTCAAAGATCTTCCTGCCGCATCCGGCGGATATCTGATGGTACACATCTCCGACAAGGTTTCTCCCCAGCACGGCCGGCATGGCGATCCTTCCCTCCGGGATATCGAGACCCTGCACCCACGATATAAAGGCTTCAAGAAACGGCCTGTTTTCAAACTTCTCGGCGATACCCGCGGTGGTGATAACCCCCGGGTCAAATACGGAATAGCCGGCGTTTGTGTATCGCGACGTAATGTACTGCGGATAGAAATCTTTCATTTTGTAAAATGATATGACGTGGATATATTCATCGGAATCGAAATCGGAGAATTCCATTGTCTCGGGAACAAGACAGGTGCTCTTGCACCTGCCCAGAGAGGTAAGCACCCTCCTGTTGGCATGCACATCCCCCACATACGGCATTCCCCCCTCAGACATGATGCCTTGGAACAGGTCAAGGGAATGCGCGATGGCGTCTTCTCCAACGAGGTGATAGGGATGATTGTCCGGCAGAGAAGCAATCCCCTTCAGAGGATCATCACCGTCCGCGAGCAGATCGATGCACCCGGTGGAGAAGCAGCAGACGGGATCACCCTTCGAAATAACCGCGACCTTCCTGCCATTCTTCGCGAGCGCGGCCGCCGCCATCATCCCCGACATGCCTCCGCCTATGATCACGACATCGTATATGGCGTTCATTGCCCCTGCTCCATATTCAGGATACCGAGGTAGATATATTCAACAAGCTGTTCTTCGCGGAGCTGATCACCCCAGAGCGCCGGTTTGATCCCCTTGAATCTCCTCTGGAGAAATTCCCTCAGCACGCGCATCGAATCCTCGGGCGTCATCTTCCCCATCTCCTGCATGATCCCCAGCGCCCGATACGTGCAGAACCCCCCCTGACAAGGCCCCATCCCCAACCGCGTTCGGTGCTGGATGTCTCCGATATGCCTGGTGCCGATCTTGCCGGCAACCCGCTCTACGGTATCCGCCGTCACCAGTTCACATTCACACACAATGCCTTCCAGGGTTTTCAGCCGACTGGAAAGGGGGTACCCGCTCAGTTCTTCCTGCCCCTCGAGGGGAAGCTCCGCCGTCCGGCATTTCGTCTTAAGGCCGAGGACCGCCATGATGCTGTCGGTCATCTTTTCCG
>JAUSPK010000018.1 GCA_030655735.1 Syntrophales bacterium
CAGGTTAGGTTTTCAGGAAAGGAAAAGGAGTATAGGTAGTAAGGAGAAGGGAACAAACATTAACGAAGAAAAAGGGGTCTTTTTTAATATCAAGGATTGACAAAGAAACCTGAAAGGATAAACATTATGGCAAGAAAAAACACAAAACCTACAAAAACAGAACTTGCCCGGTTTAAGGCTATGAGTGATCTGGGATTAACTCCCAACGCCATAGGCACAAGGACGGGCAGGGATCCCCAGACGGTCAGGAAGTATCTGCAATCTGAAGTCTATAACGACCCGGAAATAACGCGGATGGTGGATATTATAAAAGAGAAAGAGATTGCAGACCTATACCTTCTCGGTGCAAAGGCAAGGAACCGGCTTCATGAGCTGATGGATGAGGGCAATACGAAAACAATAGAAACAGTCGCACTAATGGACAGGAGTTTTCAACAAAGGCGGTTGCTGGAAGGCCAGTCCACGGAAAACATAGCCACCCTTCATGCCGACATCCAAGCATTCAAAGCTATGCAGGCAGCTAAGGCTCACGAGGACGCCACCAAACAAAGCAAAGGCGCGAAGTGATTATAATACGTAACCCTTTTAAAAATTCGGATATTTAGAGGGGGAAGTATATATATACATTGTCACTGGGGTATGGCCGTGCCCCCCCCTGCCTCTAACACACCATTATAGGCAGAAAGATTACCTTGACATAAAAGCAGGTACTGCTGATAATCCACGAAAGGGAGGGTGAAGATGAAGAAAATTATTATATTAATGATTGTTGTTTTATTTTCTGCGATTATTTCAAGTTGTGCATTCTATACATCAACACCCATTACAACGGGCGTCAATGAAGGGAAACTTCAAATTGGTATGACCCCTCAAGAGGTACGGAATGTTATTGGTAATCCAGACAAAGTGGCAAAGAGGCTTGTTAGTGAAAATGATATCAGGGAGGTATGGATGTTTAAGGAGTATTCTCTTGACCCTACAGGTGCTTGTCTCTCATTTGGATTAGGGCCATCCCTCCCAGAGAAGCAATACCTTATCTTTCAGAACGATAGACTTGTTGGGTGGAATTTACCAGACCCGTTCAGCCCGGATTTAATAATAGAGAAAAGAGAACGCTAATCTGAAAATATAATTATTCTGAAGAAAGGATGAGTAGCATGAAGCCTTATATGCGTGTATTTTTGGCATTGGCTATTATCGGCCTATTCTTAGGATTAACAAAAGTGTTGCCAGCAGAAACCCTGTCAGACGATAAAAACGATAAAGTTACGATTGTACACATTGTAAATCCTTACACTGGAGAGAAAGGTGGGCTCCATTTAGGCAACGGAAGAGCTTGGAATATGTTAAATGACGTAGAAAAAGGGGTTTTTATCGCAGGTGTATGGCAGGGAGTAGATACCTATCTTCTGCTCATAAGCTTAAAAACAGACACAAAACAGGAATATGACCGATGTTTCTTGGCGCAGAGCTTATTAAGAGCAGTAGGGTTCTACCCCCAAGAAATCGCAAAGATCGTTGATGTCATCTATGAGGACACATCTAACATTCAGATACCCATCACAAAAGTGATTATAGTAGCCACGTTAAAAGCCGGAGGAGCATCTTCTCAAGAAATAGAGAAAGTCCTTTCTGATCTTAGAAAAGAGTCTGCCAAACAAAACCCCTGATGAAGGGGTAAAAAGGGCATTAGAATTTTCAAAAGCGGGACTATAGCGGGACAAAATGAGCAACGAACAAGAGAAAAACCAAAGATAATACAAACCTGATAATGCGTAACCCATTGTTTTTATGATGGTGCCTGGGGAGAGAATCGAACTCTCACAGTGCTAAGCACCGAGGGATTTTAAGTCCCTTGCGTCTACCAATTCCGCCACCCAGGCTCGGTCCGTATCTTTCGACTCCTGGACAACTACTATTCTTTTTGAAAAAACATGTCAAGGCATATTCGGCGCACCTCCGCGGTCACCTACCCGGGGGAACGATTCCCCCTTGAAGGCCGGAGAGGTGGTGTGGTAAGAACAGATCCATGCCAAAATAAGAGCGCGGAGGGTGTATCCAGGATGCAGGAAGTTGATACCATTATATCGGGGGGGAGAATCCTCACATCGGACGAAGCAGACTCCATCATCCACGACGGCTCTATTGCCATAGATGGAAATACGGTTGCCGGCGTCGGCACATCTGAAGAGATTGAGGCTCAGTTTCTAGGGCGCAGGATCATAGGCGCCCGCGACTGTCTGGTCATGCCCGGCCTCATCAACGGCCATACCCACGCGGCGATGACCTGCTTCAGGGGGCTGGCGGATGACATGGAACTGATGGACTGGCTGAACAATTACATATTCCCGGCCGAGGCCCGAAATGTCGATCCCGAATTGGCCTACTGGGGAAGCGCGCTCGCCTGCGCCGAAATGATACAATCGGGAACCACGACCTTCTGTGACATGTATCTGTTCGAGGATGAAACCGCCCAGGTCGCCCGCCAGGCAGGGATGCGGTGCCTTCTCGGAGAGGTAATCTTCGATTTTCCCTCGCCGAGCACAAAGACCCCCGAGGAGGGGCTTGCGTACACGCGCATGCTAATCGAGAAGTGGACCGACGACCCTCTCGTCAATATCGTGGTTGAACCGCACGCGCTGTACACCTGTTCCCCCGCCGTCATCAAGAAGGCCAAGGCCCTTGCCGATGAGTACAACCTCCCCTTCGCGATTCACCTCCTTGAGAACAGGGGGGAGGCACAGCAGCTGGAGGAGCGGTTCGGGATGAAGGCCACCCGCTTCTTACAGGAGATGGGGTGTCTTGACGAACGCTTTATCGCCTTCCATTGTGTCTGCATGGACGAAGAGGACATGAAGATCTTTGCCGATCACGGCTGCAAGGTCGTCCACAACCCCGAAAGCAACATGAAGCTGGCCTCCGGGATCGCCCCCGTGGCGGGCATGCTGGAGCACGGTATCGTCGTCGGGCTGGGGACCGACGGCTGCGCCAGCAACAACAACCTCGACATGTTCGATGAGATGGGCACGGCCGCGCGGCTTGCAAAGGTCGAGCGGCTCGACCCAACGGTGCTGCCGGCGAAAACGGTGACCGGGATGGCTACCCGTGACGGCGCCCGTGTTCTGGGGATGGGGGATAGCGTGGGGTCCCTGAAGAGGGGCATGCGGGCGGATATTATCATGATAGACCTGAACAAACCACACCTGACCCCGCTGTATGACGAATATTCGCACATCGTCTATGCCGCGGGCGGATCAGACGTCAAGACGGTGATCATAGACGGGAGGATCGTCATGGAGGACCGCCAGCTCCTGACCATCGACGAAGATGATGTGATGGCACGGGTGAGGGAGATAGCAGAGAGGGTCAAAAAAAGCCTGGAGGCATAGGGGCCGGAGAGCCCCGCACGACTGCCTTGGTGCCTGTACAAGTCTTGAAAGGATGGTTCTAGAAACTGACCTGCCCGTCATCCGAAAGGAAGGCCCGGGGGATCACTGGTCACAGTCTATATGGATGTCATCCACATAGTGGCTGCCGTCACTGGATGATATCCGCCTCAGTTCGATCCTTACATTGTCCGTCCCGTCATAACCGGTAAAGTACCCCGTATCACAGTTCCAGCCGTCGGATGGACTCGCATGTTTATCCGCCGTAAAGGTTGCCAGGGTGGTGGTTGGATTGGTGCCCGCTTTTGCGTACACCCGAATCCGTTTGCCGTCTCCGTCATTGTCGGCATCGAGATGAAACTGGATCCGTATCGGCTTGTCGATATAGAGCCGGGCATAATCATTCGTATTGTTGAATCGCCAGTTATTCGACCCGGATGTCCCTGATTTACTCGTGCTCGTATTCACGGACACGGAATTCAGGGAGGCGCTTTCCAACTCCCGTGTGGAAGAGACATTGCCCGCCGCGACGGTAGCGGTGTCGATCGTGTCGCAGCTGTACTCCCAGAACTTGGGTGTGGCGACGGTGGTGGTGGTCGTAGTCGTCGTGGTGGTTGTAGTCGTCGTCGTTGTAGTAGTCGGGACAGTTGTTGTCGTTGTGGTCGTTGCTCCGGTTGTGGTAGTGGTCGAGTTCGTTGTAGTAGTGGTTGTACCGGTGGTGCTTGTCGTGGAGCCCGCTGAGGGGGCCAGGGGGTTCCCGGCATTCCGCGGGTTCACATATGCGCTGAACTCAACCGGCGCGACACCATCGATCGAATGATCAAGTTTAAGAACTATCTTTATCAGCGACAGTTCCTGTGCAGTATCTGGGGGCGTCGTCCACGCGGAACCGTCTGCCTTGTAAAAGCTCAGGGTAAGGCTGCTTACACCATCGATCAAAGTATCGCCACTTCTCCAATCGATTGATCCCACGGAGACCTTCACCGCATCCCCGGACAGGCCTATACCCCGGCTGCCGGACGGCGTCGCACCCCCCGGTATCTCAAACTCTATAAAGGATGCGGTGGAGGATGCGGTGGGGGCTGTTACTTTCGTGATCTGAACCATCTCGCGCCGCATTCGTTCCATGGCGAGCTGGGCCTTTTGACTCAGGCGCGTTGTCTCTTTCGCGAGGGTATAGCCCTCTATTCCTTTGACGATGCCGACCCCCGCTGCTGCTGCCAGTACTCCCGTCAGCATAAGCACCACGATAACTTCAATCAGCGTGAAACCTGCTTCTCTCTTCACGTCTCCCTCCCGGGAAAATCAAAGTGCTAAGAACTCTGAATTTTGTCATTTCGAGG
>JAUSPK010000094.1 GCA_030655735.1 Syntrophales bacterium
CCTTTCCGGACTGTCAGCACCGACCTGATAAGTGGAGAACAAATCGTCTTCTCAGAAGGCCCCCTTCGCGAGGCCGTCATGACCAGCAGCGCCGTTCCCGGGGCGATAGAGCCCAGACGATCAGGCAAAATGCTGCTGTCCGACGGAGGTATTATTTCTCTGGTCCCCGTAAACGCCGCCCGGAGGGAAGGGGCTGATATCGTTATAGCCGTCGATATAACGCGGGGCCTTTTTTCCGACGAAAAGCTCGAAAACGCACCGGAGATACGCGACAGGGCGGCCGATATAGCGGCACACCACCTGACAAGACACGAACTGGCAGGGGCGGACATCGTGATCCGCCCCAGGGTCGGCAATCTTCACTGGTCCTTCTTTTCCCATGCCGAAAACCTGATAGCGGAGGGTGAAAAGGCTGCCGAGGAAAAGATGCGTGATATCCGAAGGATGATACCCCTCTTTAAAAGGTTCCGTGCCAAGAGCGGCACACCGAATGTGATGGCTTCGTAGGTCTATTGAGAACTACTATCGTATCATTCACCCCGCAGGGGTGATATACCTTGATTCCTCCCCTGATTGGGATTACAATACAGATGCTTCTATTGGCGGTTCGTATCCTGCGACATCCAGACAGCGGATGGAGACCTTGCAGCAGGGCAGATGAATCTAAGGGGAAACCTCATAATGTATCAGATACCGCACATCAGTTTTTCTTCTTACAAATTCAGGGGTGAACAGATACGGGAGCGGGCGACCGGCCTTGCCTTTTCCGTCTACCGGCCGGTGCTTGTTGCCCTGGTTGCATTGGATACCTTCGCCTGCGCCATTGCGGCGATACTTGCTACCTACTTAGATTCGCAGAACCGGGGCCACTCCGTGGCTCAATTCTGGTCCCGGTTGAACCTTGCCCTGTCGGGGGTATCCGCGTCGATGAGCGGGGAAGACCTTATCGATAAGGATCAGCCATATATCGTTATGGCGAATCACCAGAGCCACTACGATGTCTTTGCCCTGATGGGGCTTCTTCCCCTGCAGCTGAGGTGGGTCATCAAGATGGAGCTACGGAAAATACCCATATTCGGGATCGCCTGCGAGAAGGTGGGGTACATCTTCATCGACAGGGGGAACCATGAAAAGGCACAGAGGAGCCTCGAGGCGGCGGGCGAAAAGATACGGGCCGGTTCATCGGTAATCTTCTTTCCCGAAGGCACCAGAAGCGCGAACGGGAAACTCCTGCCTTTCAAGAAGGGCGGATTTGTCATAGCCCTGGAGGCAAAGGTGCCGATACTCCCGGTAACCGTGGTGGGCGGGAAAGAGATCCTGCCCAAGGGGAGTCTTCGTATCCTGCCGGGGGATATGAAGGTAATCATACATGATCCCATTTCCGTTGACGGGTACACTTACGAAACTAAGGAACGCCTCATGGAGCGGGTCAGAGAGGCGCTAGAGAAGGATCTGGAGTAGGGCGCTGAATGCCCCCCGTAAGTCCTGCCGTTATCTTCCAAAAGATGTTTTTATACGGTAAGTCCCATCATCGGATTGAGTTTTTTGCATACCCTCCGTCTGCCGGCTGCTTCCAGCCGTAACCCGGTTACCCGGCCGCCACGTATCGGGTCTGTTTTAGCCCCCACTGATATTTTTTAAAAGGGGTTGCTATCTGCCGTCTGTTTGTGTATGTTTCTATCTGTAGAAACGGAGGAAAAATGATCCCTCATGATGATCTTACAAAAGTATTCACTCAGATATCCGATTTTGAGGAGATGAAATCGTTTATTGAAGAGATCCTTACCCCGAAGGAAATCCAGGATCTTGCCCTTCGCTGGAAGCTTCTGCAGGAACTGGGCAAGGGGGAAACACAGAGAAGCATAGCGTCCAAATACGGCATCAGCCTCTGCAAAATTACCAGGGGTTCGAAGATATTGAAGAAGGATCAATCGGTCACAAAAAAGTACCTGAGGAAGGAATATGCCGCACCGGAACCCGAGGTGTCGGCAACACCTGATAAGAAGTGACATTCAGGATACTGATCCTGTTTGATGCCATATAGTTCCAACGGTCTCACAAAGGGCGATGTTCGCCGGCAGAATCTTCCCAGGAAGTGGCAGGATGGGCATCCTTCTTTCTAAGCATTTTTTCCTGATACATAAGCTTGTCTGCTTTGCTCTGAATACCGGCAAGGAGAGATCCCTTCTCCCCCGTTGCGGAACCCATGGACAGGCTGAGCGGAAATTCGGGGTAGCCTTTATTATGGACAGTCAGAGAGTGCCTCACGCGCTTGATGGTTTCCCCGGTCACTCTGGCGTCCGCCCCGGGGAGGATCACGGCAAATTCATCTCCGCCGATCCTCGCCACAATATCCTCTTTACGAAAGGCTTCACGCAATACCTGCCCCGTGCGTTTCAACAGCTCATCCCCCGCCCTGTGCCCATGGGTGTCGTTGACCGCTTTCAATTCATCCACATCCACCATGACGATACTGACAGGGAACACCCTCCCCCGTTCAATCCTCGCCATCTCAACCTCAAAGAAGGTCCTGTTGTAAAGATCCGTCAGACTGTCATGGGTGCTCATGTATATGAGATTTTCTTCCATCCCCTTTCTCTCGGTGATATCAATAAGGGAGACTACGCTCTGTCCGGTTTCCGGTATAGTGGAAACCGTGAGGAAGACATCCAGAACGCGCCCCTCCCTGCCGATCAGCTTGAATTCATAATTCGAGGGGGGGGAATCCGGGCCTTTTCTCCTCGCACGGTGGTATCCCATCATCCCCTTCAGATCACTCTCCGCTACAAATTCCGTCCATTTCTTTTTTCCCTCGATCTCAGCAGCCGGAAATCCCACCATCTCTTCGAATCCCCTGTTCATCATGGATATGGTCATATCCTCCTCCAGGATCAACATGGCGGTCCCGGTGTTTTCAATGATGGTCCGGTAGCGAATCTCCGAGGCGCGCAGTTCCTCTTCGATCCTCTTGCGGTCCGTGATATCTATAGAGCTTCCCAGGGTTGCTGGTTCGCCTTCGAAGACAATAGGGGTAACGGTCTCGATGATCCAGCGGATGTCACCGGTCTTCGTAACCATTCGATACTCGTAGAATGACGTGCGTTTCCCCTTTAGCATCTCCTTGGCGTGTTCTTTTAATGCCTTACGATCATCGGGATGGACGATGCTCATGGGGTCCTTTCCCATCAGCTCTTGAGGGGTATGATCGGTATAGCCCGCGGCCCGGGCGTTGATATACAGGAATCTCCCCTTGCGTATGACATAGATACCGGCAAACGACTGCTCCGCGACGGTCTGATACAGCCTCTCCCCTCGTTTCTTTTCCGTCAGATCGCGGACGATACCGCAGAACCCGACAGGCTCCCCCTGTGAATTCCGCATAAGCGTTGTCGATAACCCGGCAATCCTCCTGCTGCCGTCGGGCTGTATGATCTCATAGTCTGTCAGTTCCGCGGGCTCTCCCGTCCGATACGTCTCGCCGAAGACCCGGTACATCTCCTTTGCCGTCTCCGGGCTGACGTAGTCGCGATTGTTCATGCCCAGCAATTCTTCATATGCAACACCGGCAATCCTGCACATGGAATCGTTGCAGAATGTCAGGTTTCCGGCAAGATCAACCTCGTAGTACCCGTCCTCGATCGTATCGAGGATGGTCCGGTATCGTTCCTCACTCTTCCGGAGGGACTCCTCCGTTTGTATCCGTTCGGTGACATCACGGTCGAGGCCGAAGAACCCGGTGGGATTCCCCTTTGAATCACGCAGCAGATAGGCAGACATATCCAGTATCTTCCTGCTCCCATCTTTTAGTATGACTTCGTAATCCGCTACCCTCGCCGGCCTTCCCGTCCGATAGATCTCGTTGAAGACCCGATACATACGGCGGGCGCTTTCCGGCGTGGCATAGTCCCGGTTGTTCATACCCATCAGTTCTTCGGGCGAATGGTCCAGCATCCTGCACAGTGAATCGTTAAGAAAGGTGAAATTCCCGGTGAGATCGAGTTCGAAATACCCCTCGGCCAGGTCTTCGGCTATGGTCCGATACTTCCCTTGAGTATCCTGCAGTCTATCTGTCTCAGCGCCCGGTTCTATATTTGATTTTTCGTAACTGCTCAGGTCGTTTTCGGACATGATTTACAGGATGAACAGGGTTTTGGCAAGCCGGTAGTTCGTCCAGGATGGCGGGCAGGATCCTCAGAAGGGGTGCTGGCCAGCGAGCAACTGCGGCTACGAGGTGTTGAAGCGTGGCACGAACGGGTTGCCGGTG
>JAUSPK010000023.1 GCA_030655735.1 Syntrophales bacterium
CTTGAGCATCGTGTATCCCTTTTCTGCATGATCTTGAACTATGGCAAACTCAAATTCGGACAGTTTTGTCGGCTTGGACAATATGTCCGCAGGGATCGACAATTTCCCTATGTCGTGAATGGAACCCGCCATTCGAATGCCGTCAATTTCATCCTGGGAAAGTCCCATCTCGGTGGCAATAGCACGGGCAAGGTCCGCAGACCGGATCTGATGACCGGCCGTATAGGGATCCCTCACCTCTATGGCGGATACCATGGCCTGAATGGTAACGCCAAACGATTTCCTGAGACTCTCGATAGTATCTTTGAGCTTTTCCTCTCCCCGCTTGCGCTCTATTATTCCTGCCAGCGAATCCGCAATGGCTGTCAGAAACTCCTCCTCTTTTTGATCTTGACGGTGTCCTTCTTTTATATACAGATTTATTACACCAATCGTTCTGCCGGCCGATACTATCGGAACACAGTAGTGACCATGGGGACGCATGCCTTCGTAACTGATCTCATGCCGCTCATCGAGATGATCGCTGAATTGTATTTTCTGCATCGTTGCGGTCCGCCCGCAAAGGCATTTTCCAAAGGGAACTCGCGCGCACATCATTCTTATGGGTTCTTCTAAATTGCTCTGGGCCTTCATTACCAGGACCTCGGGTTCATCTTCGACAAGGAAGATCCCACCTTTTGCTTCAAGGGTAAGCCATGGAATGGAAATAACAAGGTTGAGGGCTTGCTCAAGCATTTCTTCAAGGGGTATATTTTTCAAAGAGCGGCGCAGAAGAAAGCTGAGCGCACCTTGGGTATCATAGTTCCGATGAATTTCATTTTCTGCCCGCTTGCGGTCGGTGATGTCCTGAGAAATGCCCCGAAACCCGATTGGATTGTCATTTGCATCTCGAATCAGTGACGCTGACACTTCGTTAGAATGCCGCCTCCCGTCCTTGGATATGAATTGTCCGGGGGATCCTTTGACCGGCTTTCCCGTGTTATAGATATTGAGAAAGAGTTCATGTAATTTCTTCGCTGTCTCTTCATCACAATATTCCCGGGAGCCCATGCCGATCAGTTCATCGCGGGAATAGCCCAAATCCCGGCACTGGGCATCATTGACAAAGGTAAAGTTGCCGGCCAGATCAATTTCAAAATAGCCCTCGCCCATATCTTCCAGGATCGTGCGATATTTTTCTTCACTTTTCTTCAGCTGTTCCTCCGCCTGTTTACGGTCGGTGATGTCGCGGGCATTCATCACGAAGCCTGAAACTATCGGATTATCCAGGAGATTATTGCCGACACCCTCCAGAATGCGCACGGTGCCGTTTTTGTGTTTCATGGGGAAATTGTTAGGAATGAGGCTGCCTTTTACTAATAATGCCCTGCCGAAATCCGCAATGGATCTAGACTTATCGTCGGACACAATCAGATCCAAAGTTCTCGTTCCGATCAACTCTTCCGGCCTATAGCCGAGAATACGTTCAACAGAGGGACTCGCGTATGTAATGTTTGCCAGTTTATCCAGGATAATAGTGATATCGGATGAGTTTTGGATGATCGTCTCGAAATACACCTCACCCTCCCGCACCGTCTTCGAGACCCTCTTGCGTTCTGGTTTAGATTGCTCCAGTTTCTTGATTTTCCGTTTCAAGGCGGCTATTTCTTTGATCAGTTCCGGATTTGTTCTGGATGGATCTTTCATCTGATGCCTCTGCCGTGACAAACGATGTTATCTGAAAACAAAAATGGGCAAGTTAATATAATAAATCCTTGTTAAATCTACCGGATACCAATTGAGATGTCAATTGGGAATATAGTCAATCAAACGCTGCTTACCGTTTGAAAGGATGCATTTTCATCAAGGCTGACGTTTTACTGATAACAGGAAGTTACAAACAGAATTTCACTCAATTATCATTTGAACTTCGCACGGTGAAAGCTGTTGTGCAGATCTCCGTACCGTGATTTTTATCAAGGCTTTCTTTTTGGCTGCTTGTCGATCTTGTTTTTTGAGTTTTGTTTCTGTTTTTCGGTGTTCTGTTTCCGCTCCTTTTCCTTATCTTTCTTTCCGCCCTTGTCTCCCATTACGTCTCTCCTTTTCCTGCTGTAAAAAACATTTTCTCGCAGCGTGGTTTCCTGTTGCAAGCACAGTAGGCTGGTTATTATTGATTGTAATCTTGAATACTTTTCAAAATCCGTCAATTACCAACTTCAGGAAGCTATACGTAACATATCCTGTATTGCCCATTGATCTTATTGAGTGTGTTGAGGTTCAAATCCTGTCTTTGCCGGTCTTCGGTTTATAGTCAACAGCTGCTGGTTACCGGTTGTTAGCTGGAAACCCTGTCCCCCTATCCCGTGATCTCCTTCAGGACGCCCTCCACCAGCGTCCGGATGGCGTTGAGCCCCTCTTCGGTCTTTGATTCGAAACGCAGGACCAGGACGGGCTGGGTGTTTGACGCCCGGACGAGCCCCCATCCGTCCTTGAACTGCACGCGCACGCCGTCGATGTCGATCACGTCGTACTCGGCGGCGAAACGGTCTTTGACCTTTTCGACCACCTGAAATTTTATATCGTCAGAGCAGGGCACCCGTATTTCGGGGGTGCTGAAGGTGCGTGGGATGTCCGAAAGGAGTTCGCTGATCTTTTGCCCCGTCAGGGAGAGGATCTCAAGGAGGCGCAGCGAAGCGTAGATCGCGTCGTCATAACCGAAATAGCGATCCGCGAAGAATATATGGCCGCTCATTTCCCCCGCCATGAGGGCGTGCTCCTCCTTCATCTTCCCCTTGATCAGCGAATGGCCCGCCTTCCACATGATCCCCCGGCCGCCCTTTTGTGCAATGTCGTCGTAGAGCGTCTGAGAGCACTTGACCTCTCCTATGATCGTCGCTCCGGGGTTATCCTTCAGTATGGATCGTGAGAAGAGGAGCAGGAGTTCATCTCCCCGTACGATCTTACCCTCGTCCGTTATGACGCCGATCCGGTCCGCGTCACCGTCGTAGGCGATCCCTATATCCGCCTTTTTATCCTTGACCAGTTGTATGATCCCGGTGAGGTTTTCCTCGACGGTCGGATCGGGGAAGTGGTTGGGAAAATGGCCGTCCATATCGCAGTACAGCGGGGTAACGGAACATCCAAAACGCTCAAGGAGGGGGATGGAGAAAAATCCACCCACACCGTTCCCCGCGTCCACAACCACGTTGAGGCCCTCGTGTATCGTTACATTATTGAACAGGTATTCCTGGTAGTCCGGTGCGACGTCTTTCTGGTCGACCCTGCCAGACCCCGATGCGTACCGGCCACTCTCCATGATGGTCCGCAGTTCCTGTATTTCCTCCCCGTAGATGGTGTCGGGGCCGATGCATATCTTGAAACCGTTGAATTCGGGGGGATTGTGGCTTCCGGTTATCATGATCCCGCCGTCGGCCTTCAGATGTCTGATGGAATAATAGAGGATGGGGGTGGCGCACAGGCCGATATCGATCACGTCGATGCCTGTCGCGCGAAGCCCATCAGTGATTGCCGCCTGGTACTCCTCGGAACTCAGCCGGCAGTCCCTCCCGATGGTCATGACCTTCACGTCCCGTTCTTTTCCATAGGTGCCGATGGCCCGTCCCAGATCATGGACGAAGTCGTGATTAAGGTCCTCACCGACGAGACCCCTGACATCATATTCCCTGAATACCTGCGGATTCATATGATCGCTCCTGAAAGTCTGATACGTCGTCTCCTACCATATATGCCGCCTTTAGACAATACGCTTGTCTCCGATATGTGTTGACACCCCTTTGATGCCATGTTAGTTAAGGCAATAAGAATTCACAAAAGAATTACCGGGAGGTAGCGTTATGGCGTGGCAGGACGATGATGGAAGTCCCTGGGGGAACAAACAGCCGCCTGATCTGAAAGAAGCGATTGAAAAGATCAAGAAAGCAATCCCTTTTAAAATCCCCTTCGGCGGAAAATACGGGTTGGTCCCCGTGATAGTGGTGGTCTTGCTGATCCTCTGGCTCGCGTCCGGGGTCTATTTCGTCGCCCCTGACGAGGTCGGTGTGGTCAAGAGATTCGGCAAGGCGGTGCGCAGCACGACACCCGGGCCCCACTACCATATCCCGGTCCCGGTAGAGACGGTCCTGAAGCCGAGGGTGACGCAGGTGCGGAGGATTGAGGTCGGGTTCAGGACGATAGGAGACAAACAACTCGGCAGAAGCAGGGCGGTCACGGATGAGAGCCTGATGCTGACCAAGGCCGAAAACATCGTGAACCTGTCCTTTATCGTACAG
>JAUSPK010000053.1 GCA_030655735.1 Syntrophales bacterium
CGCGGTATGCGCATGGTTTCACAAAGCACCCTCCTCTGAAAACCCCGGCATCGATCTATCTCCACACATCCCAGGGGAAAGTCGACCCGGGCTCTATCAAGACAGGCTGCTATAGCTTCGCAGGTTTCCTTCAGATTTGTATGCGAGCGCGGGGCGGCACCGGGGTAATCCGCCCTGATCCTGCCGGCGGTTGAAATGTCCGTGCGAGGCAACACCACGCTAACAATCGAAGGGGTATCCCCCTCGCTCTGCCAGACGACACCGACATCACCCAGGAATGACGCCACCAGATGGTACCAAAAGGTCTTTGTTTCCGGCAAATCCTGCTCTCCTCCGGGATGTTCCCCGCAGCTGACCTGTCCCCTGTTCTGATCACAGTTTTCTCTGGATAACATAATCCGCGATGACGAGGAGAGCCTTTTTGGGCGTCGAATCTTCGAAAATTTCAAGAAACGATTTCCCCTCTTCGACAAGCCTGCCGGCTTTTTCAAGGGAATATTCTATGCCTCCGGACGTATTGATAAGGGAGGTAATTTCCTGAATGGAGTCTTCTCCACAGTCCTTCACGGCTTTTTCGATACAACTCTTCTCGTCCGGCGCACACTTCTTAAAGGTCCTGATAAGGGGGAGGGTTATCTTCCCCTCTTTGAGGTCCATACCGATGGTCTTGCCAAAGTCATCCTCCCTGGCCACGTAATCGAGGGTATCGTCGGTCAGCTGGAAGGCCGTCCCCAACCTCATTCCGAACTTGGTCAGCGCCTCGACCTCTTCTTCCGGCGCCTTTGCCAGGATCGCGCCTATGGCGCATGCCGCGGAGATCAGGATGGCCGTCTTTTTTTCAATAACGGAGAAATATTCCCGTTCACTGGTGTTGATGTCGCCGCACCGTGCCAGCTGGATGAGCTCTCCCTCGGCCATGGCCGAGGTGGTGATCGAGAGGAGCTTCTGGATCGACTGATCCCCGTCTTCGGCCAGGACATTGAAAGAACTTGCGTACAGATAGTCTCCCACAAGGACACTGGCTGAATTTCCCCAGATACTGTTAGCGGAGGGTTTTCCCCTCCTGATGGTGGCATGATCGATAACATCATCATGGAGGAGGGATGCCGTATGGATAAACTCCATGACCGAGGCCAGGGGGAAGCGCCTGTCCCCTTCATACCCGCACAGGTCCGCCGATATGATCAACAGAAGGGGCCTCAGCCTCTTGCCGCCGCCCTTGATTATGTGATCAGAAATTTCGGGGATAAGCTGCACATAGGAACGCATACGACTCTCAATGAGGGTTTCAACCTCCCCCATTTCCTCCAGATACTGCTGAAAAACATCCTGTATTTCCATAATGCGTTCCCGTCGCAGGTCCTTTCCGCCAGTCTATATTTTATACCCACCTAAATGTCAAAACTTTTCCGGGCGCGTGCGGTATCGTAACCTCGCGCCGGGGGGGGCGCAGATGCGGTCTGGTCAAGGCACGCCGGGAAGACAGGTTTGTTGCGAAGGTATACCTTGATCCACCACCAAAAAAATAGAAAACCTCGTTGATCCTGATAAATCAGGGTGATAGAGTAATTTTGCAGAAAAAATCTATCATCAACGAGGTGAAGGGATTATGGCACAAGGGGTTCTGGGATTCAAGTACGAAGAAGAGAAGCATGATACGGGGATGACGGGACTGGCGGGTCTGCCGGTGTACCTGGATTTGATGCATGCGATGGGCTTATCGGAGTTGATCGGGAGGCATCTTCAGGTAAAGCAGCAGGGCTGGACGGATGCGCAGATGGTTTTGTCCCTGATGTTGATGAATATAGCCGGTGGCGACTGCGTAGGAGACCTGAGCAAGGTAGAAAAGGACGAGGGGTTTTGCAGGATACTGCGGCGTGTGGAGCAGCAGGGGATGAGGCGTTCGGAACGGCGTGAGATGGAACGCCGTTGGCGGAAGGGGCGACGGCGGAGCGTTCCTTCACCGAGTTCGGCGTTCCGGTATTTATCGGCATTTCATGATGGGAAGCAGGAGGAGAAGCGTGTTGATGGGAAGGCATTTATTCCTGTTCCGAATGGGCATTTGCGGGGATTGGCGAAAGTGAATGAGGAGATGGCGGCCTTCATGCAGAAGCTCGATCCTAAGAAGACAGCCACTCTGGACCAGGATGCCACGTTGGTAGCGACGGCCAAACGGGATGCATTATTCAGCTATAAGGGATTCAAATCGTATCAACCGTTGAACACGTGGTGGTCTGAACATCAGATGGTGCTGCATACGGAGTTTCGGGATGGGAACGTGCCGGCGGGTTATGAGCAGTTGCGGGCATTGAAGGAATCTTTGGCCTTATTGCCACAAGGTGTTGAGCGGGTTCGTCTTCGTTCAGACACGGCGGGTTATCAGCACTCTCTTCTGAGATATTGCGAGCGGGGGGAGGATTGTCGGTTTAGTCGGATCGAGTTTGCGATTGGGGCTGATGTGACCCCTGAGTTCAAGAAAGCGGTTCTGACGGAAGTTGAGGATAAGGATTGGAAGGCGATTTACAAAGAGTTTAACGGCAGCCGGATAGAGACGGATCAGGAGTGGGCAGAGGTTTGTTTTGTCCCCAACGCGATCGGGCACAGCAAGGATGCCCCTGTTTATCGGTATATTGCGATACGGGAGGCGATGGGGTCGATGGATCTTCCCGGCATGAGCATGCCTCAGCAGGCGTTTCCCTTTCAGACATTGCAGATGGATCTTCAGCATTACAAGTTGTTCGGTTTGGTAACGAACATGGATTGGGATGGAGATGCGTTGATCCATTGGCATCGTGAGCGTTGCGGGAAGTCGGAGGAGGCGCACTCGGTGATGAAGAAAGATTTTGCCGGGGGGAAGCTACCATCGGGGGATTTTGGAGAGAACGCCGCCTGGTGGTGGATCATGATTTTGGCGATGAACTTCAATACGATCATGAAGCGTCTGGTTTTGGGAGGTTCCTGGGTATCCCGGCGAATGAAGGCGATTCGGTTTTCATTTATCAACATTCCCGGACGGATTGTCGAGAGATCTCGTGAGCTGATCATCCGGTTGGTGAAGGGCCACCCTTCCTTGGAGCTTTATCTGAATGCCAGGGAGCGGATCATGAAGATGGTCCCCGTTCCTGGATGACAATAGCTTGTAATCACGAGGAGAGAAGGATTTTGATGGTGGATTTCTGAGACACTTTTTTTGACCGGAGGCGGAGGTGTGTTCAGCGATGAACACGTAACGAGAAGTTTTGGTGAATTTTGGACAACATGAGGCCGCCATGACATTCCCGAGCGGATAACCGAACCAGCAACGAACCGAGTGAGCCCCAAAAGTACGAAAAACCTGTCTACCCAAAAGTTGGTGGTGGATTACGGTATAACGCATTGTTTGACATTTTTCATACAACATCCTATAAACAGAGCGCAGGTTAATCAGACGCGTGCCCCGCCGGGACACACTCCACACGCCGCAACAGCGGGAAAAAGCGGAGAGAGGAAGACACAACAGATGAGATGGAGGCAAAAGCGTATCGGCCTTGCCCTCGGAGGAGGGGGTGCCAGGGGGTTCGCACACATAGGAGTTCTCAAGGCGCTCGTGCGGGCACGGATACCCTTGGATATCATCGTGGGTACCAGCAGCGGCGCACTGATCGGGGGGGCGTATGCCAGCGGGACAACCCCCGAAGAGATGGAGCGGAAGATAGGTGAATATCTTAACAGTGGGGGATATCAGTCTTCCGCGGTCAGGACCATAGAAAAGGCACACGACGGGGAGCACGCCTCTCTCACCCGGAAGATACAAGGTTTCTTCCAGAACAAGTTCCTGCTCATGCAGGCCATGTTCAAGCCGGGGATACTCTCGTCGGAAGAGTTTCAGTCCATGATCGATTTTTTTATACCGGACATACTGATCCAGGATACAGCCATCCCTTTCCGGACTGTCAGCACCGACCTGATAAGTGGAGAACAAATCGTCTTCTCAGAAGGCCCCCTTCGCGAGGCCGTCATGACCAGCAGCGCCGTTCCCGGGGCGATAGAGCCCAGAAAATCAGGCGAAATGCTGCTGTCTGACGGAGGTATTATTTCTCTGGTCCCGGTCAACGCCGCCAGGAGAGAGGGCGCGGACATCGTTATAGCCGTCGATATAACGCGGGGCCTTTTTTCCGATGAAGAGCTCGAAAACGCACCGGAGATACGCGACAGGGCGGCCGATATAGCGGCACACCACCTGACAAGACACGAACTGGCAGGGGCGGACATCGT
>JAUSPK010000064.1 GCA_030655735.1 Syntrophales bacterium
CCGCTGTAACGTCTGCCTTGATTTTGCCGTGAACGGAATCATACTTCAGTAGGTGCGCAAGGGTTCCCGTGTCCGCCCTCGTGTTGACCGCGACGATCTCGATGTCGTCTCTTTCCAGGCAGGCCCTGACGAGAAATCTGCCGATTCTTCCAAAACCATTGATAGCTACTTTAACAGACATAATAAACCTCCAGATTTTACGTGATCTTTTTCTTATTTTCTCAGACCATACTTGATCATCTTCAATTGCAACCCCTTACGGCTGATTCCCAGGCGGTCGGCCGCCCGTGTTACGTTTTTGCCGCACTGTTCGAGAACCCTCCGAATGATATGACTCTCCACCGCCTCGGCCTGACCCTTGACGATCTCCTTGAACGACCCCTGCTCCGCCTCCGGCGAAATCACCTCTTCCGATGGCTGATTGAGGATATCAGCTGGGAGTTTATCGTAGCGTATGGTTTCGTCGTTTGCCAGGAGTATGAGCCGCTCCAGGAGGTTCTCCATCTCCCTGATATTCCCGGGCCAGTTGTACTCGCGGAAAAACTGCTCCACCTCGGGCTCGAGCCGCCGTACGCGCCGGCCCAGTTTCCTGTTGAATTTATCGATGAAGTGTTCAACGAGGAGCGGAATATCATTTTTCCTCTCCCTTAGCGACGGGAGCATGATCGGCAGGACATTGATCCTGTAGTAGAGGTCCTCTCTGAATCGCTTGTTCTGCACATCCTGGAGGAGGTCCCTGTTAGTCGCCACCACCAGTCGGACATCGACCTTGATGGTCTGCACGCCGCCCACCCGTTCAAATTCCCGGTCCTGAATCGTCCTGAGCAGTTTGGCCTGCATGTCCTTCGGCAGATCACCAATCTCATCGAGAAACAGAGTCCCTTTGTGGGCCTGCTCGAACCTGCCGAGCTTCCTGTTGACAGCGCCGGTGAAGGCCCCCTTCTCGTATCCGAACAGCTCACTCTCCATCAGATTCTTGGGGATGGCCGCGCAGTTGATCTTGATGAAGGGATTCTCCCTGCGCGCGCTGTTTTCATGGATCGCCCGGGCGATGAGCTCCTTTCCCGTTCCTGTCTCTCCGGTGATAAAGATGGTTGTGGGGGTCGGCGCTACCGTTTTGATGATGTCGTATATCTCCAGCATGGGCTTGCTGGTCCCTATGAGGGCGTAGTGGCCATCTTCCCCGGAATCGAAAACCACGTCACGATCGCTCAGCGACTTTGTCTTCACCGCCTTGCTGATGACGTTTTTCAGGTCTTCCTGGTCGAAGGGTTTGGTAATGTAATCAAATGCCCCCTTCGTTACGGCCTCGACGGCGTTGGATATGGTACCGTGAGCGGTAATGATGATCACCGGCAGTGACGGATATTTTTCTATAACCCGTCGTAAAAGGCCGATACCGCCGAGCCGCGGCATCTTCAGGTCGGTTACGACAACGGAGATATCCTGTTTCTTGATGAGATCGAGGGCCTCGAACCCGTCGGCGGCGGCCGCAACCCGGTATCCCTCCTTTTTCAGCATGGCGGACAGGACAAGCCGCATGCTCTTTTCATCGTCAACGACCAATATGGTCTTCTTCTCTAGTGATTTCGCGCTGCTCACGTGTGCCTCATGCCACCGGTTTTTCGATTCTCTATTCTTCGCCCTATCTATTACAGGATAGAGACCCTGTCAAGCTTCCGGGTATCTCTTTCCCGCACAAGGAGGTATCATTTTCCCTTCCGGACGACCCTGCTGACTGAAACGCAGGTTCGGTCATAACCCGTCCACCGGTATCCGTATATGAAAGACAGATCCGTGGCCCGGGGAGGACGTTGCGTCAATAGTACCTCCGTGGGCCTTGACAATCTGTTGAGAGATGGCAAGACCGATCCCTGTTCCCTTGCCTTTGGTCGTATAAAAGGGCTTGAAGATGCGTTTTATCGCCTTCTTTTCAATCCCCTCTCCCGTATCCTCAACGGCTATTTCGATACGGGGGCTGTCCTCGGCATCAATAACCCTCGCCGAAAGTGTCAGGGTGCCCCCCTGGGGCATCGCCTCCACGGCATTGAGGGCTATGTTCAAGACCGCCTGAACCATCTGCTCTCCGTCAACCCAGACCGGGGGCAGGTCCCGCGGAATGTCCTGTCTGACGGCTATCCCTTCGGGGAGGTGTTGTGACGTGATCAGGGCGATGATCCTCTCCAGGATATCGGCGATACTCCGGGTATCCGGGTCGATGGTGCCGGGTTTCGCGTAGTTAAGAAAGCGCGATACCACATTGTTCAGTCTGTCGATTTCGCTGGTAATAACATCGAAGAGCTCCCGGTTTTCCGCAGATTCGCTGTCGGATTTCAGGTACTGGGCGGCTCCCTTTATCGACCCGAGGGGATTGCGAATCTCGTGCGCGAGGGTGCTCGCCATCTCCTCCAGGAGAAGGGCCTTTTCCCTCTCTACCTCCTCATCGATCGTATAGAGCGAGTTGAGGGACCCCTTTCCCTCGGGGAAGAGGTACAGCCCCGCCTTCTTGAGAATCAGCTTCACGGGGTCTATGAAGATGACGATAATGAAGGCCGTCATGAATATCAGGTTGAAGGGGGGGGTCTCTTTCCCGTTGCCGAAGATCGCGAGGACGACGTAGAACGTGATGGTTACAAAGACGATCAGGAGAAAGACGATCGCTGCCCGCACCATGATTTCGTACAGTTCGGGGAGACGGGGGTAAACAATGATGGTCAGTATGAAGTAGATGAAGATTGCCAGGACGATATCGGACAGCAGGGGAACCCCGGGATGGTACAGGTGCACTATGTTTGTCAGGCTCAGGAGGGCCGTGACGGTACATGCGGCGGCCACATAGGTAAACCTCTTCCGCTCTATGCCGTCGGCTGCATGGCGTATCGCATGAAAGAGCATCACAAGGCAATACACCAGGGCGGCGCCTATATAGAGATACAGAATGCCGGCCCCGTAGCGCCAGTGAAAGAGGAACGGGAAATATGCGGCAGCGATGAGCAGACTTCCGAGACCCGCGTAGACTGACGGACGGTTCGAAGGTCTTTGATGGCTTTCGAGGAAGATTCGACTGAAGGCGATCAGCAGCGGAGGTATCAACAGGAGACCCAGCGCGTGAAAGGTCTTCCAAAAATCATTGGGGAAGATCTCTCCGAAGAAGGCCCCCGTTTTTTCAAGAAAGAGCCCGAGGCACAGGGCGGCGAAGGTGATGTGAAGCGGCCGTTTATTCTTTTTTATGAGCAGTGAGGCCGCAACCGTCAGGCTGATCGCCGCCAGGGCAAACGTTTCCATGTGGGAAATGCTATCATATACACATCGGCATTACAAGATCGACAGAGGGTATGTATCGGCAATCCCTCTGTTGTTGACGCCTTGCCCCGGCCGGAGCCACCTGCTCGAAACACAAGGGCTTCGCCCTCTGCAACTGTGTAATCCTTTACTGACTGCGAAACATTTTACGCACCAAAAACCTCCAGTGCATACCAACAGCAAGGCAGCGTTATGACCGGTATGGCCATATAGTGTTCGGCATTTCAGGCTGTTGTCCTGAATCACGTCAGCCAGCGATGAATATGGCATGCAATGTGCGTAGTTGTGGGGGATGGATCAAATTCGAGGAAGGGGTGCAGAGTCGGTGATAGGTGATCTAAGCGTAGCGGTTGTTTTTCCAGGCCAGGGCTCTCAACGCCCCGGCATGGGAAAAGATTTTTATGACACGATCCCGGTAAGCAGGGACACCTATCATGATGCCTCGGAGACCCTGGGATGGGATGTGGCCGCCATGTGTTTTGGGGAGGACGAGAGACTGAACCTGACCGAATATGCCCAGCCCTGCATACTGGCGACGGAGATTGCCATGTTTCGCGGGATCCAGCTTTTGTATGGCTTCGACCCTGAGTATTTCGGAGGTCACAGTCTGGGCGAATATACGGCCCTGATCGCCGCGGGGGTTCTGCCCTTTTCTGATGCCCTGAGGATCGTTCAGACACGGGGCCGCCTCATGCAGGAGGCAACGCCCGTGGGGATGGGCGGGATGGCAGCCGTTATAGCAGAGGGCCTGGACGTGCAAAGAGTCCTGCGGGCGCTGGAGGGCCTGCCGGTTGATCTGGCGAATGACAATTCCTCCGATCAGGTTGTCATAAGCGGTGAGTCGAGCGCGATACCCGAAGCGGAAAAGAGGCTCAGGGCGTCTATCGGCGATAATCCCTCTTTTCGTTTCATACCCCTGAATGTCAGCGCCCCCTTCCACAGCCGTTTTATGGGGACCATAGGAGGGAGCTTCGGTGGGGTATTGCGTGAGATCGAAACAAAATTAGAGCCCGGCAATGCGGAAAAGGTAACTTCAAATTTCACCGGTCTTTTCCACTTGAACAACAGTAGCGAAATTGTCGACAGAATGGTCTCCCAGCTCAGCAATACGGTGCAGTGGAGGAAGAACATGGAGAGCCTTGCCGCTGTGGCGGATTCCACCTTTGAGGTAGGCCCCGGCCGCCCCCTCAGAGGGTTTTTCAAGACCATGAATCTGGAATGCCAGTCCATCACGACACTCTCCGGGGCGCAGAGAATATTTGAAAAGGCCGGGGTACCACAGAGACATTTGTGAGACTCGGCAGGCGATCACCGGCTACCGCTGACCCCTTGACCGTTCTCGTCAGAGAGCGGGTGAACGGTCACTGAGCCCCCCTAAATCTTTCAGGAGAACAGGCGCAACATGGATTTCAATCTTACCGATGACCAGCAGATGTATGTGGAAACAGTTCGGAAATTTGTCAGGAACGAGATAACGCCTGACGTTATGGAGCGGGAACGGGCGCATGCCTTTCCCCTCGACATAATTAAAAAGGCGTGGGAGATCGGGCTTATGAACCTCTCCATCCCCGAATCGGTGAAGGGATTCGAGGTGGATATTATTTCGTCGGCATTGATTGTCAGGGAGCTGTCCTATGGCGATACCGGCATTTCCACATCGGCGATGTGCAATGATCTGGCAAATGTCGTGATTGCGCAGCATGGAACGGAAGAACAGAAACAGACCTTTCTCAAACCCTTTGTCGAGGCCACCGTCATTTCGGCCTTCTGTCTGACCGAGCCCGGCGCGGGTTCCGATAATTCCGCGATGACGACGTTCATCAGAAAGGGAGAAGACGGACGGTACGTCCTCAACGGGGAGAAGTGTTTTATCACCAATGCCTCGTATGCGTCACAGTTTACCGTCTTCTGCAAGGCGGGAAGCCCCGGCGGTCTTATGATTGCCTGTGTCATTATCCCGTACAGTGCCGTCTGTGATGCGGATATCGTAACCCAGCCCTCCGGGGGCAGGGAGATCACCCTGCGAGGCGGTGGGAAGATTACAACGGGAAAACCTGAGGACAAGCTCGGGCAGCGCCTGTCAAATACGGCGACGGTAACCTTCGAAGATGTTGTTCTTGAGGATAATCAGATCATCGGGAACCGAAGGCTCGGGTTCAGATATGCCGTCGACGTCCTCGATTATGCGAGACCCATGGTGGCGGCGATCGGCGTCGGCCTCGCGAAGAGGGCCCTCGATGTCACGCTGGAATACACGAAGGAACGCAAGCAGTTCGGCCAGAGGATATGCGACCTCCCGGTGGCGCGCGATACGCTGGTGGAGATGTGGAAGCGGGTCGAGCTGGCGGATCTGGCCCTGATGAAGGCGGCGGTCAAGGTCCAAAAGCAGGCCGATGACAGAGGCATATACGCCTCCCTGGCGAAAAATGTTGCGGCCGAGGCGGCCCTCTTCTGTACCAAGGAGGGGCTCCATCTGCACGGCGGGTATGGCTTCATGTCGGAGTATGAGATCTCGAAGCTGGCGCGGGATGCCCATATCATCGACATATATGAAGGGACCAGAGAGGTCCAGAATATGATCATAGGACGGGAGCTCGTATAGGATATGTTGTATCTTCATGGGTTAGGCCATTTTCATCCGGAAAATGTAATTACGAACCGGTTCCTGGAAGAGCTGGACATCGGGTGCAGCGAGGAGTGGATCCTGGAGCGGGTCGGTATACTGACCCGTCGGACAGCCCTCCCTCTGGATTATATAAAGGAGACGAAGAATCGGGATCTGCGGGCCGCTATGGAGGTCTGCCTGTATACGAATGCCCAGACGGGGGGGCGCGCGGCGCGCCTGGCCCTGGAGAGGGCGGGCCTGCAGCCCGGCGATATCGGGATGGTGATCTCCGGAAGCTCCGCACCCGATCACGTCACACCGGCCGAGGCGGCAACGGTAGCGGCGGATATCGGAATCGACGTCCCCTGCTTCGATCTGAACTCGGCGTGTTCCACCTTCGGGATGCAGATGAAGTTCCTCTCCGACATGAAACCGGAGGCGCTTCCCCCCTATGTCCTGGTCGTCAACCCGGAGAACGACACCCGTGTTATAGATTATTCCGACCGGAGCGCGGCGCCCCTGTTCGGGGACGGGACCAGCGCCGCCGTTGTTTCCGCGTCCGTCCCCTCGAAGATGCTATTTGAGGCCTTCTTCTGTGATTCAAATCCCCTGTCATGGGACAAGGTCCGTGTCCCCCGCGTGGGACACTTTGCTCAGGAAGGGAGCGCTGTCCAGGGCTTTGCGATACGCAAGACGACGCAGCTGCTCAGGGAATTGCAGGAGCTGTACCCTTCGGGATATGACAGATTCAAGTTTGTCGGACACCAGGCGAACTTCGGCATGCTCAGGACCGTGTGTGAACGGTGCGAGATATCCGAGGAAGATCACTGGTACAATATTGTCGATTACGGCAACGCCGGATGCTCCGGGGCACCGTGTACCCTCAGCCAGCACTGGGAGGACCTGCGCGCCGGAGATCACATTGCAGTGGCCCTTGTGGGCGCTGGGCTCACCTGGGTCCGGACGATGCTGAAAATAACAGAATAGGACAGGCGAACTGACAGTGAGGAATCTGTGAACTACTCTGAATTTATGAAAAAAGAAAGCTTTGAGCTGAGCGATCTGATCGCTTTTGCCTACGGACGGTTTGTGGATGACCCGCCTGGGGAGTTTGATTCCCGACTGCCCGCACCCCCGTTCCTGATGGTGGATCGCATCCTTTCGATAACGGCCGACGGACGGAAGGGGACCATTGTTGCCGAGCAGGATATAAAGATGGACGCCTGGTATTTTCAGTGTCACATGCCGGGAGATCCTGGACAGCCGGGGTGCCTGTGCGTGGATGCGGTTTGGCAGTTGCTGGGGTTTTACTGCTGCTGGAGAGGGGGACTGGGCGGCGGCAGGGCACTGGGCTCCGAGGAGATCATCTTCAACGGACAGGTCCGGCCCTACAACAAAACGGTCCGGTATGAGATTGACGTGAAGCGATTTTCCAATCTCAAGGATTCGGGCGCGAGCATCGTCATTGGAGATGGCAGGGTGCTCGTTGATGACGAGCTGATCATGACCGTTAAGAATGCCCGTACGGGAATCTTCAAGGGGATCGTGTATCCCGATTATCCGAAGGAGTCCCCCAATTCCAAGGGAGGAATCATAAAAAGAGACATATGAATAATTCAACATTAAAAATTAAAAATTCAGAATTAAAACCCGTGGCCATTGTCACGGGCGGCGGCACCGGAATAGGCGCCGCATGCTGCGAGGCCCTCTCCCGAGAGGGTTTCAGGGTCGGTATCCATTACCGGAACAGTGAGACCCAGGCGAAGGAGATCCTCTCCCGGATTGAGGGCGGGTTCCTCCTGAAGGCGGATCTCGCCGATGTGGACGACGTGGAGGCGATGGTAAAGGCGATCAAGGAGGCGGCTGGCCGGGTCGATGTCCTGGTCAACAATGCCGGCATATCCGTCAACAACGATATCAACTCGATGAAGATCGAAGAATTTGACTCACAGCGATTGATGCTTCGCGGGACCTGGTATCTCACCAAACGGATACTGCGCCTCTTCATGCTGCGCACGGGCAGCGGCAGGATCATCAACATCTCCAGTGTGGTGGGGCATACCGGGAACAAATGGCAAATTCCATACACGATGGAAAAGGCGGCCCTCGATGCCTTTACAAAATCTCTCACCAAGGAACTGCAGGGGCGCGATATCCTCGTCAATTCGGTGGCGCCGGGATTTATCGATACGGCCATGACCACGGATCTTCCCGATGAGGTCCGGCAGGGTATCTTCGAGAACATCCCCTTAGGAAGAATGGGCCGTCCCGAGGAGGTGGCAGATGTTGTGGCCTTCCTTGCCTGCAGGGGCACGTACATCACGGGGAGCGTTATTCATGTGAACGGAGGGCTCTATGGGGGCTGATCGTGAAATGATCCGGCAGGTCTTGGAGATGATTCCCCAGCGGCATCCGTTCCGCTTTATCGATGACATACGGGAGATGGATGGGGATCACATCGTCGGGACATATCAATTCCGGGACGACGAGTACTTCTACAAGGGGCACTTCCCCGGCTGGCCCGTCACCCCTGGGGTTATCCTGATTGAAACGATGGCGCAGACGGGAGTTGTCGCCTTCGGCATATACCTGCTCATGCGGCAGGGGATGCCGCCCGACCAGATCAGACAGATGGTCACCCTCTTTACCATGGTTGATAATTGTGAATTTAACGCCGTAGTGAACCCTGGAGAACGGGTTATCATCACGGGTGAAAAGGTCTATCTCCGCAGGGGAAATCTAAAGACAAAGGTCAGTATGGAGCGGGAGAACGGGGAGTTTATCTGTTTTGGAACGCTGACCGGCAGGGGAGTTGATTCTCATGAAACATAGGGTTGTGATAACGGGTATGGGCGTTGTGGCGCCGAACGGCCACGGGCTGATCGATTTTGAACAGGCCCTGCGTGAGGGGCGATCGGGAATTCGATTTATCCCCCGGCTGGAGGAACTGAAATTTGGCTGTCAGATAGGGGGGGTGCCGGAGGGAATTGATGAAATTCTCACGAGCTATTTTGACGAGGAGACGCTCCTCTCCATGAACCAGAACATCGGATACATATCCATATCTGCCGTGGACGCGTGGCGCGATGCGGGATTTGACCTGCCCGGCGAAGACGATCCGGCGGACTGGGAGACGGGCGCTATCCTCGGGTGTGGTATCGGGGGTATGGATACCATTGCCGGAAAAATTGTCCCCATGGTGAGTGAGGGAAAGACACGACGTATGGGGAGTACGATTGTCGAGCAGGTCATGAACAGCGGGACAAGCGCCCGTGTGGGAGGCCTGCTGGCCCTGGGAAACCAGGTGACATCAAATTCCGCCGCCTGCAGCACCGGGACGGAGGCCATCGTCGACGCCGTGTGGAGGATACGGGCGGGACTGGCAAAGAGGATGCTGGCAGGCGGCTCTGAAGGCTCATCCCCCTACATATGGGCCGGATTCGATTCCATGCGTGTGATCGCGCGCAAGTTCAACGATCAACCGGAAAAGGGCTCCCGGCCGATGAGCGCCTCGGCAAACGGTTTTGTGCCCGGCGCAGGAGCGGCCGTTCTGGTCCTCGAGGAATTGGAGACGGCACGGTCCCGTGGCGCGAGAATCTACGCGGAGATCCTTGGCGGAGTCGTCAACTGCGGCGGGCAGCGAGGGGGCGGCAGCATGACCGCGCCGAATCCGGAAGGGGTTCAGCGCTGTATCAGAGATGCGGTAGCTAATGCGGGCATATCCCCCAATGAAATCGATGCCATCAGCGGCCACCTGACCGCCACCTTTGCCGATCCTTCGGAGGTCGGGAACTGGTCGCAGGCCCTCGGTCGGGGCCCGGCCGATTTTCCCTACATCAACTCGACAAAATCGATGGTCGGACACTGTCTCGGTGCGGCGGGGGCCGTTGAGAGCGTTGCCGCTGTCCTGCAACTACAGAAAGGGTTCCTCCACCCGTCCGTCAACTGTGAAGATGTGCATCCCGAGATTGAGGCATTTGCAAAGAAGATTCCCCAGAAGGCCATGGAATATCCGGGGCTCAAGTTTATCGCCAAGGCCAGTTTCGGTTTTGGAGATGTGAACAGCTGCCTGATTTTTAAAAAGTGGGAAGAGGCATAACCGGGTTTCGGTTGAAAATTATTAATAAATAGATTAAGGAGAAGAGAATGGAAGAACAGCAGATTTTTCAGGAGATGGTTGATATTTTGAGACCGTACGTCAAGGACCCGGCATTGCTGGAGGGGGTAACGAAGGACACCCACATACTTGACGATCTCAAGGTCAATTCCGCGCGTCTGGTCGATGTGATCATCAAGTGCGAGGATGCCTTTGACATCGAGATTGACGACGATGATGCCGATCAGATCAGGACGATCGGGAATGCCGTGGATGTCATAAAGACAAAATTACAGTAAAGTCATGGTAACGTCATGAATTGGAAAACAAGATATCTGCTGCGTCTGCAGCGCTTTCTGGGGCGGCTTTCCATTTTCGTTATCGCTCCCCTCACGTACCTGTTTGTAAGGGTAATGGGGTACCGGGTACGGGAACTCAGGAGGGCGAGAAGGACGATCAGGGACCTCTTTAAGGAACACAAGGGGGCATGGATTATATGCCCGAATCATCTCACCATGATAGATTCCGTAATCCTTCAGTGTGCCATGGCGCCTCTTCACGGGTATATGGTCCGGTACCGGCGATTTCCATGGAACCTGCCGGAGCGTGCAAATTTCCAGAAGAATATCTTTCTGACGGTCGTTTGCTACCTGTCAAAGTGTATGCCCGTCAGCCGCGGAGGTGACCGGGGGAAAATAAAATCTATTCTGGACAGGTGCGTCTATCTCCTGAAGAGGAGAGAGAGCCTGCTCATCTTTCCGGAGGGGGGGCGTTCCCGAACAGGCCGGGTGAATGTGGAAAAGGCTTCCTATGGGGTGGGCCGTCTGGTCGCCAATGCCTCCAATTGTCGAGTGATGTGCATGTACCTCAGGGGGGATGGCCAGGAAACATACGGCGGTATTCCCCGATTTGGTGAACGCTTCACCATGCAGATAGAGGCATTCAAGCCTGAGATGGAAGGCAGGGGGCTGAAGGCGCAGAGGGACTGCGCACGGCAGATCGTAGAACGCCTGGCCCGAATGGAGAAAGAGTATTTTGATAGGAAACGACATCGTGGATCTTATGGACCCTCAGGCAAGAGGGAAAAGTCGGAATATCCCCTTCATGGACAGGGTGTTCACGCCGGATGAGCGGAGACTGATTCGAGGCAGCAGCGAGCCGGACATGATGCTCTGGAGCCTGTGGGCGGGGAAGGAGACGGGGTATAAGGCGGTACGGAGGCAACACCCCACCGTTTCTTCCGCGCCTCGGCGGTATGGGGTACGACTGTATTGTACGGGTGATGACGTTCCTGAATCGGGGAGCGTTCACACGCCCCGCGGTCCGGTATCCATC
This sequence comes from Syntrophales bacterium, assembly GCA_030655735.1. Lineage (GTDB taxonomy): Bacteria > Desulfobacterota > Syntrophia > Syntrophales > UBA2210 > UBA6078. The sequence continues at coordinate 11,340 of JAUSPK010000064.1, forward strand.
CGCTTTTGTATCACGGGTGATTACGTTCACTGTATCGGCGCGGAGGCGGACGAAGAAGTGGATGCGATCGTCTGGGATGTCCAGAAGGTTCCCCGGGATCATTCTTCATCAGGTGAATCGGGGTTTGTCCGTGAAATGGCGAAGGGGAGCATATCGGTCTGGCTGGGCGAACAGCCGGGAGCCGTGGACATTATCCGCCCGGAGGAAGATCGCGGGCTGGCCCCTCCGGTGGTGCGGATCGGGAGAAGAACTCCCACTATCAATCTAAGCATGAGCCACGACGGCCGGTTTGCCGCCTGTGCATTTTCGGTGGACCCTGTTCAATTGGATACACCGTAACCGCAACCTTCTTTGATGGATCCCCCTTTTTTCATGAGACCGCCGCCGGTTGCCTGATTAAGACCGGGGCCGGCACAATTATAGGATGCATCACTGCACGTCGCGCTTGACAGGGGAGGGAATCGTTTATACCATGGCTGAATCTGAAGATGATTAGCGGATATGCGGATATAATGAATACATTTGTCAGGACACTATCGTGTATAACCCTTGTTGTGTTCCTTATCCTTTCGATTTCTGCAAATGGAAGGGGGGGCGAGATGGACACCATACGAAAGCCGATCATTGCGGGGACGTGGTATCCGGCAGATCCGGCGCAGCTGAGGGCCGATATAGAGGGATACCTTGCCGATGCGCGGGTGGATACTATTAATGGGAAGGTTATAGGGGTCATCTCTCCCCATGCCGGGTATCTGTATTCGGGGCAGGTTGCCGCTCATGCCTACAAGATAGCGCAGGGAAGTGAATTTGACGCGGTGATTCTCATAGGACCGAGCCACAGGGCGTACTTCAAAGGGGCCTCCATATATAACGGGGAGG
>JAUSPK010000068.1 GCA_030655735.1 Syntrophales bacterium
TAACTCCTTACCTCAAAAATAATTGAGAAGCGCACGTCCGCCGCTCACCTCCTGTTCTCAAAATAGGACTCCCTGGAAGAACAGAAAAAAAGCGGACATATCATGTGCTACAAAACCGGACAATTCTATTTGTTCTTGACAGGATATTCAGGCACATGCCTTGCATCCGGGGGTGCGAAACCGATATTCATTTTGACTTCTTCAGCCGTTTTGTATAGAAATCCACCATGGCTGGAATTTCCGGGATTGTCGTTGCACGATATTACCCAATGGGGGATTCGTTCTATCCGTTCCCTGGAAGATAACAGCGAATACTCTTTGTGAACTGGTACAGAACAAAAAGGAGGGGGTATGTTCGAGATCGACAAGTGGAGCAAGGATCATGTGTACGAGGTCATGCGGGAGCTTCTCTACAGCTTTAACTACATGTGGTTTGTGGTGGAGGAGTGGGTAAAGAATACCCCCCCCGAAGAACTGAAAAGTGACGCATTCCTGAAATTTTCCGAACAGTTTGGTTCCTATCAGGTACAGAGGCTCGCGAAGGTGGCGGACCCGCCCGAGGGGGGAATTGAGAGGCTCATGTACTTTCTGCAACGTTCTCACTGGGGCGTTTTCGAGGATGTCGAGATGACAAAGGTCTCCGACAGCGAGCTTCGGATGAGGACGCGCGGGTGCACCTCCCAGAAGGCGGCCCAAAAATGGGGGATGGAATATTACGATTGCGGACAGGCGGGCCTGAGACTCCGGGAGGGTTTTTTCAGGGAGATCAACCCGAAGGCCCGGGTGACGAGGGTCTTCACCCCCCCCGATGCCAGACCGGCTGGCATCCCCGAAGAGGTGTCCTGCGAATGGTGGATTGTGATCAACGAGTCATAACAGCGTGCCGATCAGCGGAAGATCCAGGTAATGAGATCACCGTATATTCTCTGGAAAAAATCGGGGCGATGCGCGGGATAATAGGCTGTTGCACTTTCCCAGAGTCCGGTCGGCGGGGCGGTTGCCTGATCACACAGTGACATCACGGCAGGGTCCGCAAAGCAGGTCGATAGAATAATCGCGTCCATGGAGGAATCCGTATATCCGCCGGTGGGCGTCAGGCCGTTTGCGAGGAAGGTGTCCGTAATGGATTCCCTGGGTGTTCTGCCGGGAGCAGACGGATAAGATATATTGGCCACGATACGCCTGAAGGCGATCTCCGGGAAGCGGCCTTGCGTAATCAATGCCCGCTTGAAGCCCAGTATCATTTTTAGATAGCCCGCTCTGTGCAGGGATGGAGCCTCTGTGTTGTAGAGAACAAAAAGCTGGCACATGACAGCCCACAAAGTGCTCCTCTGTCCGCCAAAGGTGACCGGCAGGTCAAGGCGTGTCATCTCCCGGTTGAGGGAGTCGAAGAGAGGGATCAGCTCGTTCTCGGCCCTTCGTCGAATCTCCTTCGCGATCAGTTGCCAGAACGAAGAGTCATGTATATAGCTGAATGAATCCATCACAAAGCTCACTTTCCGGGATGTCATACCCCCGGACGGCACCAGGAGTCAAGGGAGGAATGCGGCGCGGAACCCGACACCTTCCCTGTCCGCCGGCATTGACTATTGGATATCCGTTACTATCATCTTCCTAAAGAGCGTTTGCCTTTTGTCGTCTTTTAGAATAAAATCAATGCTACTCACGCTTACACTGTCCTAAAATACAGCGGTCTTGGCACTTAATACTCACGGAACGTAAAATCGTCGATTTCATGGGTCTCACCACCGGCGAACCGTTTGTGTCTCCTTAAGGAGGGTCTGATATGGGGAATGTCTACAAGGCGGTCAAGGTCAGTGAACATGTCTACTGGGTCGGTGCAATCGACTGGGGCATACGGGATTTTCACGGGTATACCACCAAGCACGGGAGCACCTATAACGCCTATCTTATCCTTGCCGACAAGATCACCCTGATCGATACGGTGAGGGCGCCCTTCAGGGAGGAGCTCCTTTCACGGATAGCATCCGTCGTCAATCCTAAGGATATAGAATACATCGTATCCGATCATGCGGAGATGGATCATTCCGGCTCCCTGAGCCGGATCATAGAGGAGGTTAAGCCGGAAAAGGTGTTCGCGTCCGTCATGGGAACAAAGGCCCTGAAGGAGCATTTCGGTCTGGGCGGCATCCTCCCCCTCAAGAGTGCAGATACCCTGAGCCTGGGGAACCTGGAACTCACCTTTATGGAGACGCGCATGCTGCACTGGCCCGACAGTATGTTCAGCTACCTGAAGGAGGACCGGCTTCTCTTTTCCCAGGATGCCTTCGGTATGCATCTGGCGTCCGCTGAACGGTTTGCCGATACAATCGACACGGCCGTTCTCGATTATGAGGCCGCCACCTACTATGCCAATATCCTGATGCCGTACTCCCCGCAGATATTGAAGCTCCTTGAGGATGTAAAAAAATCCGGCCTCGATATCCGTATCGTCGCCCCTGATCACGGTCCCCTCTGGCGCAGGAAGATCAATGCCATAATGGAGTCTTACGCGCAGTGGGCCAGGCAGAGTCCCTCGAACAAGGCCATCGTCCTCTATGACACCATGTGGCACAGCACGGAGCTGATGGCCAGGGCCATAGAGGAGGGGCTCGTGGCGGGCGGCGCGCGGGTGAAGGTCATGTCGATGCACTCCTCGCACCGCAGCGACGCGGCCTATGAGATACTTGACGCGGGGGCCCTCGTGGCCGGTTCCCCAACCCTGAACAACAATATCTTCCCCACCATGGCCGATGTCCTGACTTACCTGAAAGGGCTGAGGCCTCAGAATCTGATAGGCGCCGCCTTCGGCTCCTACGGCTGGAGCGGGGAGTCTCCTCAGCAGATCGGCGACATGCTGGCGGAGATGAAGGTGAATCAGGTGGCCGAGCCCCTGAAGGTGAAATATGTGCCGGACGGCGATGATCTCAAGCGCTGCGTTGTACTCGGCAGGAATGTAGCAAAAAAACTCAAGGAGGTTGTCAAACATGGATGATTCGTTGGACACTAAGGCTCTCTGGGATATCTCCTATGGTCTGTATCTGGTGACGTCGGTGTCGGGAGAAAAGGCGAACGGGCAGATCGTGAATTCGATCATCCAGGTCTGCGCGGAAAAGCCGAGGATCGCGGTGAGCATCAACAAGGACAATCTCACCCATGAGTATATTACAAAGAGCGGTGTCCTGGCCGTATCCGTCCTCGAAGAGGACACGCCGATGACCTTTATCGGTCAATTCGGTTTCAAGACCGGCAGGGACGAGGACAAGTTTGCAGAGATAGCGTACGAAAAGGGCCGGACGGGCTGTCCCATCGTAACCGAAAACGCCCTCTCCTGTTTTGAGGGGAAGGTGATCGGGAGCGCCGATGCCGGGACGCACACGGTCTTTATCGTCGAGATCACGGGGGCTAAGGTTCTCAAAAAGGGAACCCCCCTGACCTATGCGTATTATCAGCAGGTCAAAAAGGGGAAGGCGCCGAAGAATGCACCTACCTACAAGGGGGGCGCGGTTGAGACAAAAGGGGCGGAGGAAAAGCGAAAGGAGACGGGTATGCAGAAATATGTGTGTGGAGTGTGTGGCTATGTCTACGATCCCAAGAAGGGAGACTCCGAAGCGGGGATACCCCCCGGGACGGCCTTTGAGGACCTGCCCGATGACTGGACCTGTCCGGTATGCGGTGCGGCCAAAGATGAGTTTGAACCGGAGTGATCGAGGACGATGGTGTGGATGATGCGCTGAGAGAGGTTATGCATCAGGCATATGCCGGGGAGGCCAAGGCGGCATTGCGGCTGAAGGCCTTCGCGGAAAAGGCGGATGAGGAAGGGTATCCCCAACTCGCCAGGCTGTTCAGGGTGATATCCTTCTCCGAGGAGATCCACGGAAGGCGGGCTCTGCGGCTGCTCAGGGATATCGGGACCACCGAGGAGAACCTTGCGGAGTGCTTTGAATCCGAAGAGAAGGTCGCGGGGGTGGCATACGGTGAATTCGTAAAAAGAGCGGAAGAGGCCGGGGACAGGGCTTCCGCGCTCTATTTCAGCCAGTCAAAGGATGTAGAGGATGTTCACGCGAAGCTCTATAAGGAGGCCATGGACAATGTCCTCGAGGAGCGGGAGACGACGTACTATGTGTGTACGGTCTGCGGCTATGTCTCCGACGGGG
>JAUSPK010000069.1 GCA_030655735.1 Syntrophales bacterium
TTTCTTAAGCGGAAAAATACACGGTTCAGCTCTGCACATTTCAAACCGCATTCAATGATCTGGCCCGAAAATAGGGACAGCTGTACTAGCTCAATAATTCGGTAACTTTTTGGAGCTTATCAAAAGGTGTTTCATAATTCAATCCACCATGCCGGCGAAGGTGGTTATACTCAAACAGGAAATTGCCAAGATTCATGATAACATCTTCTTCTGATTCAAAGGAATTTGGTAAAAAGAATTCCCGTTTCAGGATGCGCCAAAAGGCTTCGATCTTACCGTTCGTCTGCGGCCTATAAGGCCGTGTGTAGATATGTTTGATTCCTAATTCCTGGCACATGGTTTCGAAGGGATGCTCTCGCTGAAGCGATCCTTTGAACTCAGGACCATTATCAGACATAATGGCATCGAATTGAAAGTTATATATTTGTTTAAACCATGACAGTGATCGCACCATAAAATAGGTCAAGGTAGAGGCACGCTTGTCTTTAATAACTTCCGCATAGGCTAGTCTGGTGCAATCGTCACAGACGGCCGCAACATACTGCTCTTTGATTTTAAACGAACAGCGCAGATCCTTGGGAATCTTTGAGAGGTCAATGTGGGCCAGCTCTCCCGGCGCTTTTTTCTCGTAGCGCTTGATAACCTTCTTTGCCGCTTCGTTCAGTGGATAGCGTGCCTTGATCCTGTCCATCGTGGCAGATGAAGGTGTTTTGTCCAGATAGTATGGTTTAAAGAGCAGTACAAGCTCATATCGATTCGAGCCGAAACGTCGATAGGCCTTGACGATGTTTCTTTCAATGGGTTTGGGGGTTCTTCTGCTTCCCGGTTTGGCTCCTCGCTTGGCAGGCATCAGCGATTCATGCGTCTTACCCCCATCCGTCCATTTACGATAGTACCGAGACAGTTCTTTCTTTGATATATGATGTGCTTCACATAAGTCTTTTACAAATTTGAAGGGACGGGGAGTAACTTTTGCTTTCGTGCGCTCATACTCTTCCAATATCGGTATCCAGCGCTTTACGATGACGATATCTGCATATTTCATAGGTGACTCCTTTGGTTGTTTTTCCTTTATAACATGGACCAAATGAGTTACCTAATTACTGAGCATGTACAACAGCGCCCCATTATTTTTTATAACCAGCGGCCCCACATGGACCGTCAGGGCCTGCGAACCTTCCGGCCAGTGAGCCACAACGTTATATTTCAAAAGCAAAGGGGTCTGCTCTTGACTCATGTTCGCTGATTCTTTCAGCCGACGGCTGATCACTACAGTTGAAACGCCACGTTCTCCGGTTTGACGCGCCGCAAGCGGGGCGAACAAATCGTTCGAGCGGAAATCCCGCTTTGCGGGACTCCGCCCATTGGTTGTCGTGAAAGGAAAGCATAACGCTTTCTTTCCACCCGCCAAGTCGGGGTTTCGCTCGAACTCGGCATTAGCGCTCCTGTAAATATTACAAGTGTTTTTTTAGGATATATGGATGGGTCGATGTAAGCTTCTGTTCCCAAAATATTCGGAATTATCCCGGAATTATCCTGGTTGACTTGGGATGCAAAAAACATTATCGTCGATACCGAAAAAACAAAAGATATCAATGCGGCACAAACGGTGCCAACGCAATTGCAGCCTGTGGGTCTGTGTGCCGGACCTGATTTCGAAAGAGTCGGTCAAAGATGAGAGATGAAGAAAAGGACAAGGGCCAGTTGGTGAGTGAGGTGGCAGCGTTGCGTCGGCGGATTGAGGAGCTTGAAGAGACGTCGCATCTTGAGGGCTTACATACCACAAGAGAATTGAAATCAAGTGAGGATAAGTATCGTATTATCCTTGAGAATATGGAAGAGGCCTACTTCGAGCTCAACCTTGCCGGAAACTTTGCATTCTTGAATACGGCAACGGTGGAGATGCTGGGGTACTCGGTGGAGGAACTGGCGCATCTGAACTACCGTGATTATGTCCTCCCGGAGACGACCATCAGATTATTTAAGATTTTCAATAAGATATATCGAACGGGAGAACCCGCGGAGATATTCGATTACCAGGTCATCAGAAAGGATGGCGACAAGCGGTTCCGCGAGATGTCGGCCTCCCTGATCCGCGATCCGTCGGGAAGTCCGATCGGATTCAGGTGTCTGGCGCGGGATGTCACCAAGCGGAAGCTGGCTGAAGAGGCCCTGAATAAAAAGGAGGAGGAACTGGAGAGAAAATCAGCTTCTCTTGTCGAGTCTAACGCGGCCCTGAAGGTTCTGCTGAAACAGAGGGAGGAGGACAAGGTAGATCTTGAAAGAAACGTCCTGTCGAACGTCAGGGAAATCGTTATGCCGTACGTCGAGGAATTAAAGAAGGGTGGGCTGGCCGCCAATCAGAGTGTCTGTATCGATACGATCAAGACCAACCTGGAAAACATAATCTCACCTTTTCTTCGTAACATCACATTGAAACACTTTAATCTCACCCCGAAAGAATTCCAGGTTGCCAACCTTGTCAAGGAGGGCAGAACCACAAAAGAGATAGCCGAATTTCTGAATATGTCCACAGGGGCAATAGATTTCCATAGAAACAGCATCAGAAAAAAATTCGGGTTAAACAAAAAGAAGGTCAACCTCAGATCCTACCTGTTGTCGCTCTCATAGATAATATAAGTTTTTTCCTTATATATTCCTCATAATTATTCCATATTGTATTTTTTGAATTGCACTGTATGCTCCCAAGCACGCCAAACGGATAGGGCGTTTGCAGAAGTGAGGAGAACACAAAGGAGGTATTGACGGTGGAATTTAAATATGATGTGAGGGATTTGCAGTTTATTCTGAAGGAGTGGCTTCCCATGGAGGAGGTCCTGGCCTGTGATCGTTTCAAGGAGAACTACGGTCTGGACGATGTCGATATGTACCTGAACGAGGGGTACAAGGTGGCGCGTGAGGTGGTCAGTCCTATCAATGCCGAGGGTGACAAGATCGGCGCCGTCCTTAAGGACGGCGTGGTGACGGCGCCCCCGGGGTACTCTGAGGTATACAAGTTCCTCCAGGAAAACGGCTGGGGATCCACGAGCGAGTGCGTCGAGCTGGAAGGCGGGATGCCTCTGTCCCTCTACAAGGCCATCTTCGAGATGAATACGGCGGCCTGCCCTGCCGTCATGTCATATGTCAAGTTGACGAGCGGTGTGGCGAACCTCATAATCGAGTTCGGCGAGGAAAAAGACAAGGCCCTGTTTTTGCCCAAGCTCCTCAGCGGCGACTGGCAGGGGACCATGTGTATTACCGAACCGAATGCCGGTTCCGATGTGGGTGATTCCACGACGAAGGCCTTTCCGACGGATGACCCCGCGATCTGGAAGATCAAGGGGAGCAAGATGTTCATCACCGGCGGGGACGCGGGTACCTGCGAGAACACGATTCACATGGTTTTGGCGCGGCCCGAGGGGGGAGCTCCGGGAACGGCGGGTCTTGGCCTGTACATCGTTCCCAAGTTCCGGGTGAATGAGGATCAGTCCCTCGGTGAGTTCAACGATGTTATAACGGTAGGAATCGAACACAAGATGGGACTGAAGGCCCAGGCGACGGCTCTCCTCAATTTCGGCGAGGAGGACGATTGCTACGGTATCCGAATGGGGTCCATGCCCGACGAGAAAGGACGGTCCAAGGGACTGGCCATGATGTTCAATATGATGAACGAGTCCCGAATCGGTACGGGGCACAACTCCAACACGCAGGCCGCGGTGGCCTACTCCTTCGCCTCCCGGTTTGCCACGGAACGCATACAGGGCCGGCCCTTCGGCGATGCTAAGGCCGAACGGGTTCCCATAATCAAACATGAGGACATCAGGCGGATGCTCCTTGATATGAAGGCCGTCACCGAGGGTGTCAGGGCCATGATCTTCAAGGGTTTCTACTATCTCGATATAGCCGGAAACTCGGCCGACAAGGAAAAGGCCAAGGCCTGTGCCGGTCTGGCGGAGGTGCTGACACCGCTGGTCAAGGGCTACGGGAGCGAGGTGAGTCTCGGTGTAATCGCGGAGGCGATGCAGGTACTGGGCGGCGTCGGCTATACCACCGAATATCCCATCGAACAATCGATGCGCGACTCGAAGATCCTGACCATCTGGGAAGGGACTACCTTCATCCACGGGAACGACCTGGTGGGCCGGAAGATGAGGATGGAAGGAGGCGCCCCCTTTGACAACTGGATGGCTACCATCAAGGACTTTATCGATGCCAAGGGAGACACCCCAGGCCTTGTCGCGGAGATAGGGCGGCTTCAAAAGGCCTACGGCTGCGCCGAGGAGATACGCGCCCTCTACGATACGTGGTACGCGAATATGGATGAAAAGAAAGAATTTATCCCCCTCAACGCGGTTCGGGTGATGACGATATGCGGGCAGATTCAGGTGGCCCAGTGCCTGCTCGAACAGGCCGTGATCGCCGCAGGAAAGCTTGCAGACCTCCCCGCAGACCATTTCGACCGGTCTTTCTACGAGGGGAAGGTGGCCAGCGCCCGTTATTATACCAATCAGGTCCTGCCCACCACGTTTATGCTTACGGAGATGATTAAGAGCGAAGACCGGACCTCTCTGGACTGCCCGGAGGACGCTCTCATTGTCAAATAGGTCATGTGTCTGGGGACCTGTTTTTTGATAGACTATTAAAATTTTGGATAAGGAGTTGCCTAGCATGAAAGAGATTTATCTTGTTGATGGTGTAAGAACCGCCGTAGCGCGCGCGGGAAAGAGGTCCTGGTTTACGAATGTCAGGGCCGATGACCTCGCGGCCAAGGTCATAACCGAACTGATCCGGAGGACCGGTCTGGAAGGTAAGGAGGATCAGATCGGTGATGTCATCCTGGGCGGAACCGCCCTGATGAATGATATGGGTTCGAACATCGGGCGATTATCAGCTATTATGGCGGGTCTTCCCTACAGTGTACCGGGGTGTACCATCGACCGTTTCTGCGCCTCGGGATTACAATCGATCGCGAATGCCTTTGCGGCCATCAATATGGGATGGATGGACCTGATTGTTGCGGGGGGCGTGCAGCACATGACACACGTCCCCATGGGAACGGGATCATCCCCCAATCCACGGCTCGAAGAATTCTGCGACCCCCGCATGGGATCGATGGGCTACACGGCGGAGATGGTGGCCCGGGACTTTAATATCAGCAAAGAGAAACAGGACCAGATGGCCGTGGAAAGCCATGCCAAGGCCCACAAGGCAACCATCGAGGGCCTCTTCAAGGCGGAGATCCTCCCCATCGAGGCGGATGTCCCCACGAAGGACGGCGGGACGGAGCGGATGGTGGTCGATCGTGATCAGGGTATCAGACCTGAGACGACCATGGAGACCCTCGCGTCCCTCCCCACGGTATTCATGGATGACGAAAAGGCGACCGTCACGGCCGGTAACTCCAGCCAGGTCAATGATGCCGCCGCCTGTGTCCTGGTAGCCAGCAAGGAAAAATGTGATGAGCTGGGGCTGAACCCGAAGCTGAGGCTTGTCGATTTTGCCGTTGTCGGTGTTGATCCCAAGTATATGGGGATCGGGCCCTCCGTCGCGATCCCGAAGGTCCTGAAACATGCCGGCATGACGATGGACCAGATCGGCCTGTGGGAGATCAATGAGGCCTTTGCCTCTCAGGCTGTCTACTGCACGGAGAAACTCGGCATCCGCGACCACGAGCTGCTCAATCCGCGGGGAAGCGGAATTTCACTGGGCCATCCCCTGGGATGCACGGGGACCAGGATCGCCGTTACCCTTATGCACGAGATGTCCTCTTATGGGGTCCAGTATGCCGTTGAGAGTATGTGTATCGGCCACGGCCAGGGAGCCGCGGCGATCTGGGAGTGGGTCGGATAAGAGACCTTGGTCTTTGTGGCAAGCGCCAAAGTATAGTATATAGCGAAACAAAATATACGGGAAAGGGGTGTATCAATGGCAAAGGAATTACCGCTGGAAGATATCAAGAAGCTTGTAGGGACGGAGGTTTACGTTTCCGGCTGGAAGAAAATCGAACAGGATCAGATCAATCAGTTCGCCGAGGCCACGGAGGATCATCAGTGGATCCATGTGGACCCGGAGAAGGCGGCCAAGGGCCCCTTTGGGACAACCATTGCCCACGGGTTTCTAACCCTTTCACATATCCCCTTTTTCAGTTACCAGGGAGCCGTCTCACCCGTGGGGGCGAAGATGTCGATCAATTACGGCCTTAACAAGGTCAGGTTCCTCAATCCGGTCGCCGTGGGATCAAAGATACGGGACAGGATCGTTCTCGCAAACGTGGAGGAACAGCCGGGCGGACGGATTCTCATAACGACGACCCATACGATTGAGATCGAGGGACAGGAAAAACCTGCCTGTGTCGCCGAATCACTGGGGCTGGTTTTTGTCTAAACCGTGTTAGAATAAAAGGAGAGAAAACAAAATGAGAACAAAAGAGCAGTATATTGAAGGTCTGAGCAAGATGAAGAGGAATCTCTTCATGAACGGCGAGAAGATAGGACGCGACGATGAGCGGTTTATCCCGAGTTACAATGTCATGGGAACCACCTTTGAGCTCGCCGCGAAACCGGAATACGAAGGTCTCATGACGGCCACGTCACATCTGACCGGTGAAAAGATCAATCGCTTCACCCATATCCACCAGAGCAAGGAGGATCTGCATAAGAAACAGGATATGACCCGCCTGTACTGCCAGGTAGTGGGCGGCTGTACCCAGCGTTGTATGGGTGTCGATGCCTCGAATTCAATCTATACCGTCTCCTACGAGGCGGACAAAAGCAATAATGGCGCCACCCAGTATCATGAGAATTTCAAAAAATGGCTCGAACGGTTTCAGACGGAAGACCTGGTAGGATGCTGCGCCCAGACCGACGTCAAGGGTGATCGGATGCTGCGCCCCAGTAAACAACCCGATCCCGACTCCTACGTCCATGTGGTCGAAAAGAACAAGGACGGCATCGTTGTCAGCGGCGCCAAGGTTCACATCTCGGAATCGGCCATTGCCGACGAAATCCTCGTAGTTCCCACGCGGGCCTTAATGGAGGATGATAAGGACTATGCCGTATCATTCGCCATCCCGGGCGACTGGGATGGGCTGAAGCAGCTGGTGACGATCCACAACTTTCGTGACCGAAAGTACTTTCCAAAGGGATTCAACTCGGGGAGCAACGACTCCTATCTGATATTCGACAACGTCTTCATTCCCTGGGAGCGGGTCTTTTTGTGCGGCGAATACCAGCATGGCGGGATCATGGCCCTCCTCTTTGCCCTCTTCCACCGCCACAGCTATTCGGGCTGCAAACCGGCCCTGGGAGACTTGATGCTGGGGGCCTGCGCCCTTGCCGCCGATGCCAACGGCATCACCAAGGCCAAGCATGTGCATGAAAAATTTGCAGAGATTATCAAGATAAGCGAACTGGGATATGCCGCCGGGTTTACCGCCTCCGAACTGGGAAAACCTGAGGTGTTCATGCCGGGGAAGGGTTTTGTCCCGTATGGGCCGGGTAACTACATCCCCCACTCCATTTACGCCAATGTGGGCCGCTGCCTGACCGGTGAGGCCGTATTTCACGAGATGGAGATGCTGGCCGACATCTCGGGTGGAATTCCGGCCACGTTCCCCCATGAAGGGGAATTCGTTAATCCCGAGACGGCGGAATTTGCCAAGAAATACACCACCCGAAGCTCTAAGATGTCACCGGAGAACCAGGCACAGCTATGGCGCCATGTCGGTGACCTGGCCTGCTCGGCCAAGGGGGGCATTGCAAACTTCGGTGCACTCCATGGCGGCGGATCTCCCCGAATGGAAACCATCGCCATTACGAACCAGTACGACATCGAGGCCCGCAAGGATATCGTGCGGAAGGTAGCCGGCATGACGAAGGATTGATAAGGTCGGCATCGATTGTAGGGACAGCAGGGCTGCAATTGTGCGGCCCTTACAAGGGAGCTCTGGGCGATGATCAATAAGATCTTTGTCGCCGGCGCAGGACTGATGGGCGGGGGGATCGCCCAGGTCTGCGCGCAGGCGGGGTATGAGGTAACGATCCGCGACCTGACCGAGGAACTCATTGAAAAGGGACTCCGGTCGGTTCGGTGGTCGGTGGGAAAGTTTGTGGAAAAGGGGAAGGTCCAGGGGACGGTCGATGAGATCATGGGCAGGATTACGGTGACGACCGACCTTTCCGCCGCCGCATCCGCCGACTTTGTGTTCGAAGCCGTCGTCGAAGATCTTAAGATCAAGCGGCAGCTTTTCGCCGAGCTCGACTCTATATGCCCTCCCTACGCCGTCTTTGCCAGCAATACGTCCGCGATCCCCATAACGAAGATCGCCGAGGTGACGGGCAGGAAGGCCCAGTTCCTGGGGGCCCACTTTTTCAGCCCCGTGCCGATGATGCGAATCGTGGAACTAATCAGGACCTCTGAAACATCCGAAGAGACGATCATTCTTGTCGAAGAGATCTGCCAGTCCCTGGAGAAGGAAACGATACGTGTCAACCGCGACGTTGCCGGTTTTGCCTTGAACCGAATCAATTATCCAAGCAGCGTTGAGGCGATCAGGCTGATTGAAGCGGGTGTGGTGAGCGTGGAGGATGTGGATAAGGGGATGCGGCTCGGCTTCGGCCGGCCCATGGGACCCTTTGAAACCTCCGACATGGCCGGTCTCGATGTGGCCTACAACGCCTACAGAGCCGTTTACGAGGATACGGGGGACGAAAAGTTCCGCCCCCCCGAGATCTTCCGAAAGAAGGTGGAGCGGGGCGAGCTGGGGCGCAAGACCGGCATCGGCTGGTATCGCTACGACGAGAACGGAAAGAAGCTGGGACCGGCGGACCTGCCGGAATAGCTACTGCTTATAAGAGTCTCGCACACGGGGCCTTATTTACGGACAGAGAAGAGTTTTTACAGGAGAGGAGAGTACACATGAGCGAGCAGGTTGTGAGCTATGTTATCGAAGATGGGATTGCCGTCATAACGATCAATAATCCCCCCATGAACCCCCTGATCACCGCCGTCAGGGATCAGCTCTCGGCGATCATGAGCGAACTTGCGGGGAAGCTGGATGAGGTCAAGGTTGTCATCCTTACGGGATCTAGCAAGGCTAAGGCCTTCGTCGCTGGCGCCGATATCAAGTCCTTTCCCGAACTGACACAGGAAAAGGCAAAGGCCCGCCTGCAGACGACGCGTCCCCTCTACCAGCAGATGGAGGATTTTGGGCGGCCCGTCATCTGCGCCGTCAACGGATACTGCCTGGGAGGCGGACTGGAGCTTGCCATGAGCTGCGATATCCGGATCGCTTCGGCGAAGGCCCAGTTCGGGCAGCCGGAGATCAATCTCGGCATCATCCCGGGGGGCGGAGGAACCCAGCGTCTCCCCCGGCTCGTGGGGGCCGGCATCGCCAAGGAACTGATCTATACAGGGAAGTTCATCAGCGCCGAGCGGGCCGCGGCCATCGGTCTCGTCAATGCCGTGGTGGAACCGGAGAAGCTTATGGATGAGGCGAAAGAGATGGCGGCGCTCATCGCGAGCAAACCCGTCCTTGCCGTCAGGGCCGCAAAAGAGGTGATCAATCACGGGCTCAACATGACCCTGAGCGAAGGGCTCGACCTCGAGTCCATGCACTGGAGTTACCTCTGCGGTACCGAGGACCAGAAAGAGGGCGCCAATGCCTTTATTGAAAAACGCAAACCTGAATTCGTCGGAAGATAGGGGCGGTATTGGTGCGCAGTAACGAGACAGAAAAAACAGTATTGAGAATATAAAGGGGTTGTAAACATGGAAATCAAAACGATCATGGTAGTAGGTTCAGGTTTGATGGGGAGCGGCATCGCGCAGGTTGCAGCCCAGGCCGGCTACAATGTCATCATGAACGATGTTAAAGAGGAGTTCATCGACAGGGGCTTCAATAACATCACGAAGCTTCTCGAAGGGCGGGTCAAGAAGGAAAAGATTACGGAGGCGGACAAGGAGGCAATCCTGGGCCGCATCAGTAAGTCGGTCGAATTTGAGGCCGCCAAGAACGCGGATTTCATCATCGAGGCGGCATTCGAGAATCTGGAGGTCAAAAAAACCATTTTTCAACAGCTCGACACCATTTGCGGTGACGATGTCATCTTCGCATCGAACACGTCGTCCATTCCGATCACGACACTGGCTGCGACGACGCAGCGCCCCGACCGGTTTATCGGGATGCACTTCTTCAGCCCCGTTCCGGTCATGCGTCTGGTTGAAGTCATCCCCGCACTGAAGACCTCCGAGCAGTCGATCAAGTCGACCGAGGAGCTCGCGGCGAAGATGGGAAAAGAGACGGTCCGCGTGAAGGATGTACCGGGCTTCCTGGTCAATCGTGCCAATGCGGCCTTCCGGGCGGAATGCTTTAAATGCCTGCTGGAAGGGGTTGCCAGCCTTGAAGACATCGACAAGGCGATCAAGCTCGGCCTCAATCATCCCATGGGTCCCTTTGAACTGGCCGATTTTGTCGGTGTCGAGATCGGATATAGTGTATTCAAGACCCTCTACGAGGGGTATAAGGATCCGAAATTCGCCCCCTCCCTGATCCTGGAAAAGCTCGTCATCAGCGGAGATCTCGGAAGGAAGACCGGTAAGGGCTGGTACGACTATACCTCGGGAGAGAAGAAACCGAGAACGGACATCAAGTTTTAGCGCCGGTGGCCCGAGGGCCGGGTCAGGGTGGAGACAACAACAGATGACACAGTCCCACGGCTCTGGTGATCCCTGCGGTCCGAGGCACAGAGACGGGACGGTGAGGAGGTTATAATGAGAGAGGTAGTAATTGTTGATATGGCCAGGAGCGCCATCGGCAGGCATGGCGGGACGATCAAGGATCTCCCGTTCTGGGATCTGCTGGGTCAGACGGCAAAGGCAGTCGTTGACCGGAACGGCCATAAAATCACGCCCGAGATGTACGATTATGTCATTATGGGGCACGTCAAGCAGAATACGATAGCGGCTAATACGGCCCGGAACCTTGTCCTGATGATCGGGCTTCCCGAAGAGGTCCCCGCATTTACCGACACCATCGCCTGTGCCTCGGGGATGCTCTCGATCATGGAGGGGTACGAGTTTATCAAGAACGGCTTTGCCGACGTGATCCTGGCCGGCGGGGTCGAATGGATGAGCGGCGGAGAGTTTTTCCTCTCCGATACGGACAACCACTCCTTCGGCAACGGCGAGGTAAAACTCCTGGATTCGATCACAACCGGCGGACCCGGAGCGGCCCCGGTGGAGCGGTACGGCAATATTCCCATGGGGATCACCGCAGAAAACCTCGTGGAGCTGCACAATATCTCCCGTGAGGAGCAGGATCTCATTTCTCTGCGCAGTCAGAAACTTGCCGTGCAGGCAATCGAAAACGGCGATTTCAAGGCCGAGATCGTCCCCGTCAGATATGAGAAGGACGACGGGACGATCGGGATCTTCGATGTCGATGAATTTCCTCGAAAGGACACGACGCTGGAAGGGTTGGCAAAGCTCAAACCCGTTTTCAAGAAGGACGGAACCGTTACGGCGGGAAGTTCTTCGGGGAGAAACGACGGCGCTGCGGTGTGCCTCATCATGTCACGGGAAAAGGCCGATGAACTGGGCGTGACGGCGCGGGCGCGGATTCTCAGCTGTGGTCTGGCCGGTGTTGATCCGAAGATCATGGGGAGGGGACCGGTTCCCTCGACCGCGATTGCGATGAAAAAGGCGGGGATGACCCTGACCGATATGGATCTGGTCGAGTTAAACGAGGCATTCGCGGGCCAGGCTCTTGCCTGCATACGCGAGTGGAAAGAGATGTACGGAATCGACGACGAATGGATCGACACCCATATGAACCTCTGGGGAGGAGCGATCGCCCTTGGACATCCCCTCGGCGCCAGCGGTTGCATCATCACGACCAAGTTGTTCTACGGACTGGAGCGCACCGGTAAGCGTTACGGCCTGGCCACCCTGTGCTGCGGCGGCGGCATCGGAGGGGCCATTATGATAGAACGGCTTGAGGGGCAGAAGGACGAGAGCCGGGAAGGAGGTGCCCAGTGAAAGAAACGGTATTTGTCAGCGCGGTGAGGACACCGATCGGAAGATATATGGGTTCGTTGAAGACCGTCAGGGTTCAGGATCTGGCGGCGCATACGATGAAGGCGGCGGTCGAGCGGGCGGGAATAGACTCAGGCGCCCTCGATATGTGCATCTACAGCCAGTCGATGCAGAGCAGCCTGCCGGCGAACGTGGGGCGGCATGCTTGGACACTGGCCGGTCTGAGCGAAGACCCGGCGGGATACACACTGAACACACTGTGCGCCGGCTCCCTTCAGACGATCATCAGTGGTTTCAACAAGATTGTCGGGGAGGAGTACCAGGGGATGCTGGTTGGCGGTGTGGAGAGCTACAGCCTGGCCCACTACTACATCTTCCATCCGCGGTACGAATTCGGACCCCACAGCCTCTGTTTTAATGATTCGAAGCTGGAGCTCGAAACGAACGCCCAGCCGGAAGAGGAGTACGGTGAATTGACGGCGGCCGCCCTGGCCGATATCATCGCCGCCCGGTACGGTTTCACCAGAATTGACCTGGACGCCTACGCCCTGCAGGATCATGAAAAGGCCCTTGCGGCGATCGGCGAAGGCCGTATCGGCGGGCAGATCGAGCCGGTGACCATCAAACAGCGGAAGAAGGAAATCGTTGTCGATGCCGATGAACTTCCGGAGTTTTGTACCTTGGAAGAACTGATGGCACTGCCGCCGGATGATGAAGGCGGCACGGCAACGGACGCGAATATAGCGCCCTGGGCCGATGGGGCCGCGTCGCTGATCATGCTGTCGGCCGAGAGGGCTCAGGAACTGGGGGCCAAGCCCCTGGCGAAGATGCTCGGATTCGGGATCGCGGCGGGCGATCCGACGCTCCTTGAGAGAACGACGGTCCGCTCAATCGATAAGGCCCTGGCCATGTCCGGGTTGAAACTCGGCGACCTGGATTTTCTCGATATTCACACCCCGTCGGCGGCCTACGGCCTTGCCGTGGAAGTGACGCTCGGAGAGGCGGCATCGGGGAAGATAAACGTGGACGGTGGCAGCCTTGCCTTCGGGCATCCAGGCGCCGCAACCGGCGGCATAATGGCAACCGGTATGATCCACAGGGTGGCAGGGGGAAAGGCCCGCCGGGGACTGATCAATGTCGGGGCCCTGGGGGGACAGTCCCTGTCGATTGTCATCGAAGGATGCTGAGCTAGAGACCGAAAATTGCAGCATATGATTATCAAATAACGTATATACTTCAAAAGGAGGTACCGATTGATGGATTTTGCACTGACAGAAGAGCAACAGATGCTTCAGGATATGGCGAA
>JAUSPK010000079.1 GCA_030655735.1 Syntrophales bacterium
GGCCAGGGGATATCGTACAACGAAAAACCTGATCACGATGATTTACCTCATCGGCGGTAAACTCGAATTCAGGCTACCCACATGAAACAGCGAGGAACCCTTTCTACTATGTCTTTTTAGTTTACCCAATGCACCTTTTTCAATTCAATTAAATCTAAATCCCCTGCTTAATAATATCCGCTTTCCCGGTTCGCAAACCAAGTCATAAGATATGTAAGGCATCCAAATGTAAAGGGTTGATTTTCTTCTTTTCACTTGACTCCTTGAACCCTTGGCCCCCTGAACCCTTCTGGTAACTACAACTAATCGGGAGATGCTCCTTTTAATTAAACATTGCCTTGTCAGTCCTTTACCATCTTCTGCCACTCGCTTATCCGGCCGAGCGCCTCCAGGGGGGTCATCTGTAAGATATCTACCTCCTTCAGTTCATTGATCAGGCGATTTTCCTTCCCCGTAAAGAGGTCCAGTTGACCGACGGTATCTCTCCTTCCGGACACCATGCTCCTGCCGATCTTCGGCATGCCGATCTCATCCAGCTCCCCTTTCTCCAAATTCCCCAGCACCTCCCTGGCCCTTGACACCACCTCCTCGGGAACACCCGCAAGGCGTGCAACCTCAATACCATAGCTCCTGTTCGTCCCCCCCTCAACAATAGTACGCAGGAAGATAACCCTGTCACCCCACTCCTTTACAGCAACGCTCAGGTTCTTCACCCCATCCATGGTCCTCGCCAGATCTGTCAGCTCGTGGTAGTGGGTAGCGAAGAGTGTTCGCGCCCCGAGTCTGTCCGCATCATGTATATATTCCGCCACCGCCCAGGCTATGCTGAGACCGTCAAAGGTGCTCGTCCCCCTTCCGACCTCATCCAGGAGTATCAGGCTTCGTGCCGTGGCATTCTTCAGGATGCTCGCCACCTCCGTCATTTCGACCATAAAGGTGCTCTGCCCCGAAGATAGGCTGTCTCCCGCCCCGACCCGGGTAAAGATTCGGTCAACCACGCCTATTGCAGCCTCCGTGGCAGGGACGAAAGACCCCATCTGCGCCATCAGAACAATCACCGCCGTCTGGCGTATGTACGTTGATTTGCCCGCCATATTGGGCCCGGTGATAACAAGAAACCGGTTTTCGGTGCGGTCCATACCCGTGTCGTTGGGGACAAAGCCGCCATCCGTGTCCATCCTCTCCACGACGGGGTGTCTCCCGCCTTTTATCTCTATCCGGTCATCGCTATGCACGCGCGGGCAGCAGTAGTTATACCGCTCCGCAACCTCTGCCAGAGAGGCGATGGCGTCAAGATCGGCAAGAGAAGAGGCTGCCGTCTGTATTCTCAGTATCTCACGGGCTATTCTCTCCCGTATCTTCACGAACAGTTCGTATTCTCTTTTCTTCCTCCGCTCCTCCGCCCCCAGGACGAGCGCTTCATATTCCTTCAGTTCCTGATTGATATACCGCTCCGCGTTGACCAGTGTCTGTTTCCTGATGTACTCATCGGGGACCATACCGCTGTTCGCCTTGGTTACCTCTATGTAATACCCAAATACGTTATTGAATCCTATCTTGAGGTTGCCGATCCCCGTCTTCTTTCTCTCCTTCTCCTCCATGGCGGCGATCCATTTTTTCCCATCCGTGCACAACGATATGAGTTTATCCAACTCACCGTCATACCCCCGTTTGATTACATAGCCGTCGCGGATGGTCGTCGGGGGGTCCTCTGCTATCGCCCCCTCTATCAGGTCCGCCATGTCGCACAGGTCGTCGAGCTCACTGCGAATCGTTGATATCAGGGGAGAGTTCAGCCCCGAGAGGTTATCCTTTATCGCCGGTATCAATCGCAGCGACCGTCCCAGGGCTATCAGATCTCTTCCATTTGCAATCCCCATGGAAACCCGGCTGCCGAGGCGTTCGAGATCATAGATACCGGCAAGGGATGTGCGCAGTTCTCCCCTGAGCAGGTGTTCGTCCTTTATCTCCGATACGGCGCCAAGCCGTGTCCTGATCCTATCGGGATCGACGAGGGGATACGTAAGCCACCGGCGGAGTTTTCTCCCCCCCATGGCGGTTATTGTTTCGTCAAGGACATGGAAGAGGGATCCTTTTTTTCTGCCTTCCTGGATGGTAGCAAACAGCTCCAGATTTCTCTTTGCGGTGTCGTCCAGAACCAGGTAATTCTTTATATCGTACCACTGGATGTCATTGATGTGATCCAGTCTGTCTCTCTGCGTCTCCTTCACATACCTCAAGACCGCACCCACGGCGCCGGTCATCGCCGGATGTCCGTCAAAATCAGCCTCTCCCTTATTTTTCTTAAAGAACTCACCTATCAGGCTCAGGGCATTATCAACAGAGAGATACTCGGAGGGGAGCCAGTTTATGGTGCAGTCGGGGGATCGCCCGGTAAAGGCCGCCGCAAGGTCACCCCCTCGCAGGTCTTGGCACATTATAATCTCTTTGAAGCCACATCCGGTTACCTCGTCAAGGAAGGCCTCCCCATCGTCAGACTCCGTTACACGGAATTCACCGGTTGAAATATCCACACAGGCAAGGCCAAAGGCCCCATTGAGGGCCGAAACACCTGCCAGAAAATTATTCTCTTTGGCGTTCAGGTTATCGGGGTCGACGACCAACCCCGGGGTGACGATGCGCACGACTTCCCGTTTTACGATTCCCTTCGCTTCCCTGGGATCCTCCATCTGCTCGCATATGGCTACCTTGTAACCATGTTCAACGAGCTTCGAGATATAGGAAGAGGCCGCATGATGGGGTAC
>JAUSPK010000081.1 GCA_030655735.1 Syntrophales bacterium
TCATCTATATGCCCATGATCCCGGAGGCCCCGGTTGCCATGCTCGCCTGCGCGAGGATAGGTGCCGTGCATTCCGTTGTGTTCGGAGGGTTTGCGCCCAACGAACTGGCAATCCGCATCGACGATGCGAAACCGAAGGTTATTGTCTCTGCTTCCTGCGGCATTGAAGGGAAAAAGGTCCTTCCCTACAAACCGCTCCTGGATGAGGCAATCGAGATATCAGATCACAAACCGGAGAAGTGCGTTATCTTCCAGCGCCCCCAGGTTGAAGCCCCCCTTACCCCGGGGCGCGATTTTGACGGGGCCGCCCTGATGAGCACGGCACAGCCGGCGGACTGCGTCGCAGTTGCGGCGACAGACCCCCTCTACATCCTCTACACGTCCGGGACAACCGGCAAGCCGAAGGGGGTCGTGCGCGACAATGGCGGCCACGCCGTCGCCCTGAAATGGTCTATGAAATACCTCTACGGCGTACAACCGGGTGAGGTATTCTGGGCGGCATCCGATGTGGGATGGGTTGTCGGTCATTCATACATCGTGTACGCTCCCCTCCTGGCAGGCTGCACGACGATCGTATACGAGGGGAAACCGGTTGGAACGCCCGACCCCGGAGCCTTCTGGCGTGTCATCTCCGAGCATGGCGTTTCCGTGCTGTTTACCGCTCCGACGGCATTCCGCGCCATAAAGAAGGAAGACCCGAACGCCGAGTACCTGAAGAAATATGATATCGCCTCCCTGCGGTATCTCTTTCTGGCCGGCGAACGGCTCGATCCAGACACCTACCACTGGGCATCTACTATGCTGAAGATACCGGTCATCGACCACTGGTGGCAGACGGAAACGGGGTGGGGTATTGCCGCGAACTGCATGGGCATTGAGCCCTTTCCCGTCAAGGCGGGGTCTCCCACAAAGGCCGTCCCCGGCTACAATGTCCAGATCGTGGATTCCGATGGAAACGCAATCCCCACCGGAGAGGATGGCATTATAGCAATCAAGCTTCCCCTCCCTCCGGGGTGCCTGCCAACCCTGTGGAACGACGATAAGCGATTTCTTGAATACGTAACCGAGATACCGGGATTCTATGTGACCGGCGACGGAGGCCATATAGATGAAGACGGATATCTCTTTATCATGGGGCGTATGGATGATGTCATCAATGTAGCGGGGCACCGACTCTCCACCGGCGCCATGGAAGAGGTGGTGGCAAAGCACAAGGATGTTGCGGAATGCGCCGTCCTCGGGGCGAATGAGCAGCTTAAGGGTCAGATCCCTGTCGGTTTTGCCGTCCTGAAGGCAGGGGTTGATCGCGATCCGGATGAAATCGCCAAGGAGCTGGTACAGATGGTGCGGTCGGATATCGGGGCCGTTGCCTGCTTTAAGCAGTGCGCCATTGTTAATGCCCTTCCCAAGACCCGCTCCGGCAAGACACTGAGGGCAACGATGCGCAAGATAGCTAACGGCGAAGAGTACACTGTCCCCTCAACGATCGAAGACGAATCGGTTCTCGTCGGCATCGAGGAGGCAACGAAAAAGTTAGGACTGGGGAAATAATATCCAATCACACACTATGGTGTGGCGGCTTGTGCCGCTTTGGTTTGAAAGGGAGAGGGGACACAATGAAAGAGATACTACAAAAAGCGATCGACAAAAAACAGAAGGCCTTGTCCGAGTATGATTCGAAACGTGTCGTTGCATCGGCGGGCGTTGCGATAACGAGAGAAGGTCTTGCGGGTTCCAAGGATGAAGCCGTCACACTGGCCGAAAAGCTGGGGTTCCCGGTCGTCCTGAAAGGGTGTTCCAGCACGCTGACCCACAAGACGGAAATGGGGATGGTCAAACTGAACCTGGGCAACAGTGAAGCCGTGGCCCAGGCATATGATGACATTATTAAAGCCGGCGTCGAGCTCGACGGTGTGCTGGTACAGGAGATGATCAAGGGGGACAGGGAATTTGTCATAGGTCTCACCCGTGATCCCCAATTTGGTCCGTGCGTCATGTTCGGCCTGGGCGGGATATTCACCGAGGTCCTGAACGACGTCAGCTTCAGGGTAGCTCCGATCACGGAGATCGACGCCATGGAGATGATAGAAGAGATAAAGACCAAAAAACTGCTCGATGAATTTCGCGGAAGTCCGGCCGTCGACAAAAAGGCACTCGTCAAGGCGCTGGTGGGCATAGGCAAACTCGGGGATGAAAATGACCAGATCGCGGAGATAGACATCAATCCCGTCATCATCTCGGGGGATCAACCTGTCGCCGTTGATGCGTTGGTCGTACTCGCTAATTCGTAACGATATCCATATAAGGCACACAGCCCGAAAGCAGGGGCTCAGCCACCCACTCATTGCACAATACCCGCCTGTCCTCATGCCCAGCCATGGGGACAGGCGGTATCTTTCTCCCGCTCCCGCAAAAACGTGTTGATATTTAAACGTTCGTTTGATACAAACGTTTTCAACGGAAGGGAGCGAGGAACATGTCCCCGGACAACAAAAGCGCAACAACCCGGAATCGCCTGCTGGAAGTAGCCGAAGCATTGTTTGCTCAAAAGGGCTACGATGCGGTAAGCGTGCGGGAGATTACCAACGCCGCGCGCTGCAACCTTGCCGCGGTAAATTACCATTTCGGCAACAAGAAGACCCTCTACATGCACATGTTCCGCGAACGCTGGATGTCCAGGGCGCAGCGTATTCTCACCTGTTTTGAGGAAAACCTTGCAGGCCGTGACGAAACATCATCCTCATCCGTCATTCAAGCCCTGGCCGAGGCATTTATCAAGGGCCCTCTTACGGACGAAGAACGCCTGTACCACTTCCAGCTCATGACCCGCGAGCTGATCAAACCGACCGATGCCTTTGAAATGGTGGCGACGGAAACGATGCGCCCCTTTCTTGAAAAGCTGGGACAGCGACTGAAGCCCTGTCTGTCGGATACGGGGGATGAAGAACGCACGCTTCTCAATATACTGAGTATTATCTCGATGGTCATCTATTTCAATTTTGCCAGGGTACCGGTATCGAAGATCATCGGGCATGCCTACGACGAGCCGTTCAAGGACCGGCTGGTCCAGCACATTGTCCAGTTCTCTCTTTCCGGCATACCCCTGAGGGAGGACACGCGGTGAAGCACAGGGCATTTTCCTTGTTCGTGGCCCTCTCTGTCTCCGTGGCCCTTACAGGGTGCATGAAGATAGGCCCCGATTTTACAAAACCCGATATGGGCCCGCAGATCAGGGCCTCGTATCAGAATGTCATCTCCGGAGCCGGCACGGGGCAGATTACCGACCGGTGGTGGACGGCTTTCAATGATCCCGAATTGGACCGGCTGGTGGAGGGGGTACGGTCAGGCAACCTGGACATCAAAAAGGCCCTGGCCGCGATCTCGGAACTCCAGTCTTATTTCGTCCAGTCCAGGGCGGATCGTTTCCCCAATCTCCAGATTCAGGGAACGGCGGCGCGGCAGCGCTACCAAACAGGGTTCGGATCGAGCGCATCCCCCTTTTCGTTGCCGGCATCAGCCGAATCGAACGCATACGCCCTTTCCCTGCCGGCATCCTTTGAGATCGACCTCTGGGGCCGTCTGGCCCGGGCCGAAGAAGCCACCTTGGCAACCCTCTTAAAGACGGAGGAAAATGCCCGAACTGTTGCCCAGACCATCATATCCGAA
This sequence comes from Syntrophales bacterium, assembly GCA_030655735.1. Taxonomy (GTDB): domain Bacteria; phylum Desulfobacterota; class Syntrophia; order Syntrophales; family UBA2210; genus UBA6078. The sequence continues at coordinate 3,666 of JAUSPK010000081.1, forward strand.
ACGATAACGTCATACTTCCAGATCGAATCCCTGGAGCGGAGGATTCAGATAACGAAGCAGAGCATAGAAAGTTACCGCCGAAACCTCTCATTTGTGGAGCGGAGGTATGAAGGGGGAATGGCATCCATCCTCGACCTGAGGCAGGCACGGCGCGCCCTTGCCCAGGCGGAGGCCTCCCTCCCCTCGCTGCGGCAGGAACTCGGCATCAGACAGCAGAGCCTGGCTGTCCTGTCCGGGCGGTATCCGGAGACCCGATCGCCCCGGACACAGCCGGAGGATTATTTCACCCTTCCCCTTGCCGTCCCCCCGGGCCTGCCCTCCGACCTCCTCCTGCGCAGGCCGGACATCAGGGCGGCCGAGGCAAGCCTGCGCGCGCTGAACGCGAAGATCGGCGTCGCCAAGGCCAGCCGTTTTCCCACAATTAAACTGACAGGAAGCTTCGGCTACTCCAGCAGTGAACTCGATCAACTGTTCGTGCCGGGAAGCAACGTATGGAATATCACCTTCGGGGTGCTTCACCCTCTCTTTAACGCGGGCAAGCTCAAGGCCGGACAGCGCGCCACGGAGGCACAGTTTCAACAGGGTATGGCCGATTACGCCAAGACCGTCCTCTCCGCCTTCTCTGAGGTGGAGAGCTCTCTCCTGACACGGAAAGAGCAGATAGAAAAAAGGGAGAAAATGCTGACCTTCGTCGCCGAAGCGCGGGCGACACAGAAGGTGGCCGAAAACCGATACGAACGGGGGCTGGCAAGCTATCTTACCGTGCTGGACTCGCAGCAGGCCCGCTTTCAGGCTGAAGAAAGCCTGGTTCTGGTCGAGCTTGCCATCCTCAGCAACCGGGTAACACTTCACCGCGCCCTGGGCGGCGGGTGGGGCGACCCGCAGAGCCGGAAACCACCGGAGCAGGGGGATGAACAAAAAAAAGCGGATAACCAATAACTGATGCATTCGTAAAAAGTCATCAAGTTCCCTCTCCCTTGATGGGAGAGGGTTGGGGTGAGGGTAGAATGCGACTCCATTTCACGCGCTTACGCCCCCTCCCCTTTATCCCCTCCCGCCAGGGGAGGGGAAACCCGACTTTTTACGAGACCATCAATAACTGACAACCGACCTTTCAAGGGGAAGACAATGGACCGAAAAAGAAAACGCCGCATCCATATCATCGTAAGCGTGGCACTCGTCATCGTGGGAATCGTCATCATGGGTGCGCTGGCGGCGAGCAAATCCCGGCTTGAGAAGGTACAACCCTCCTTCCCTGTTCCCATGGTTCGCGTGATGAAGGTCACAACAGGCCCGCAGGCCATCACGATCAGGGGTGAGGGAACGGTGAACCCGCTGAGGGAAATCAGCCTCGTCCCGCAGGTCGGCGGCAAGATCCTCCGCATCTCCCCCGCTCTGGCCAATGGCGGCGAGTTTACCAAGGGCCAATCATTGCTTGCAATAGATCCTGTCGATTATGAACTGGCCGTCACCCTGGCGAAGGCACAGGTGAAGGATGCGGAAAGCAATCTGGAGATTATCAAGCAGGAAGCGCTGGTTGCACAGGAAGAATGGCGGAGCCACTATTCGGACACCTCTCATACCGTCGAAGAGCCCCCGCCCCTGGTGGCCAAAAAACCGCAGCTGGAGGCGGCCCGGGCCAGGCTTGACGCCGGCCTGGCTGATCTGGCAAAGGCCCTTTTGAACCGTGAAAGGACTACATTGAAGGCTCCCTTCGATGGCCGCGTCAGCAAAAAATATGTCGACGCAGGTCAATATGTGACACCGGGGCAGGCCCTGGCAACCCTCTTTTCTACTGAGGCGGCGGAGATCCCCCTGCCGCTCGAGGACAAGACCCTCTTCTGGTTTGATGTCCCCGGATTTACACCGGGCGGAGCACCCGGGTCCCCTGTCACCGTTCATGCCGAGATTGCGGGGCGACAGCTGACCTTTTCGGGGCAGGTGATCCGCGCCGAGGGGAAGGTGGATGAAAAGACCCGAATGATAACAGTCATCGTGAGGGTTGACAAACCGTACGCGACAAAACCGCCCCTTGCGATCGGCCTCTTCGTAACCGTTGACATCGGGGGACGGGTGCTGCCCGGCGCGGCCGTCATCCCGCGGGCTGCCCTCCGCCAGGGAGACATCGTGTGGACCGTTGATGATGCGGGTATCCTCCATTTTCGGACCGTCAAGGTTGCCCGTTATCAGGGGGAAGAGGTCGTTCTAGAATCCGGTCTTGAGGATGGCGATATGGTGGTCTTTTCAAGCCTCAAGGCCGCCACGGACGGCATGACTGTCCGGACGGCACAGGAGAAGGAGTGATCATGAAAGGTATGATTGCCTGGTTCGCCGAAAACCACGTCGCGGCAAATCTGCTCATGATATTCCTGGTCCTGGCCGGGGTCTTCACGCTCTTCTCCATAAAGCTGGAGGTGTTCCCCGAAACCTCTCTCGACAAGATTTCCATATCCACTGAATACCGGGGGGCTTCGCCCGCCGAGGTGGAAGAGGCCATCAGCCGCCGGATAGAGGAACGGGTGGCCGGCCTGTCCGGTATCAAGCGCATCGACTCCACGTCAAAAGAGGGGATCAGTATCGTTCTTATCGAGGTCATCAAGGGATGGGACATACAGGAACTCCTCGATGAGGTAAAGGCCGAGGTCGATCGTATCACCACATTCCCGGAGGAGGCGGAAAAACCCGTTGTTCGGGAGGTGATTCAGCGGGTACAGGTAATCGACGTCGCCGTCTATGGTGATGTCCCTGCTGCAACCCTCAAATACCTCGCCGAAAAGACCAAGGACGACATCACGAACCTGCCGGGAGTTACCTCGGCCGAGGTCCTGGGTGCGCGTACGGAAGAGGTCCATATCGAAATCTCCGAGGAGACATTGCGCCGGTACGGTCTGACCCTGGGCCGGGTAGCAGATGCCGTCAGGCGGGCAAGTCTCGATCTTCCGGCGGGAAGCGTCAAGGCGAAAGGCGGCGAGATACTGATCCGTACCAAGGGCCGACGGTACTACGCCGACGAATTCGCCGATATCGCCGTCATTACCCATGCCGACGGCAGCAAGGTGACACTCGGCCAGATTGCGACCCTCAGTGACGGCTTTGAAGATGTCGACATCTTCGCGCGTTTCCAGGAAAAACCCGCGGACATGATCCAGGTCTTTCGCGTGGCCGACCAGAGCGCCCTCGACGTCGCCCGGAAGGTAAAACAGTACGTCGCCGATATCGGGCCCTCTCTCCCGGCAGGTGTCGGCATCGCCATTTTCGCCGATATGTCGGAAATCCTGCACAGCCGCCTCCAGCTCCTGCTCAGAAACATGGCCATCGGCCTGGTCCTCGTGATTCTGATACTCGGATCCTTCCTCACCGTCAGGCTCTCATTCTGGGTGACCCTCGGGATCCCCATATCCTTCCTGGCGGGGCTGGCCTCGCTCCCCTTCCTGGATGTGACGATCAACATGATCTCCCTCTTTGCCTTCATCATGGTGCTGGGCATCGTGGTTGACGACGCCATTATCATCGGAGAGAACATATTCCGAAAACAGGAGGAGGGACTCCCCCCCCTGCAGGCGGCAACACAGGGCGCCCTCGAGGTGGGGCACCCGGTCGTCTTCTCCGTTCTCACCACGATGGCGGCCTTCGCGCCGCTTCTGATAGCAACCGGCATGATGGGAAAAATGATGCGCGGCATACCGATCGTGATCATGGTTGTTCTCCTCGGATCACTGATCGAGTCGCTCTTTATCCTGCCATCTCATCTGTCCGGGGGCAGACATGCTGGGCCCCGGCAGGGCCCCGGAGAGCAGAGAGAAAAATGGACGGCGCGCAAACTGCGGGCGTTTATCAACGGCCCCTATCTGAGAGCGGTGGATTTCTGCGCGAGGTGGAGATATGCCACGGTGGCACTGGGGGTTGCCCTGCTATTCATAACTTTTGGAATCATCCGGGGTGGTATCGTCGGATTCACCTTCTTTCCAAAGGTAGAGGGAGACACGCTGGAGTGTACGCTCACCATGCCCGCGGGAACCCCCCTGGAGCGTACGGGCGAAGTGGTCGGATACCTGGTGGAGACCGTCCGGAAGACCCTCGCGGATGCGGACCGGGAGTTTCCCGGCTCGGACCCCCTTTTCGAGTACAGTTTCTCCCTGATCGGGGCACAGGTGGACGAGCGAGGAAGTCTGACCGATTCGGGTGGGCACCTCGCCCACATCTGGATACAGATACTGGAAGGGGAAAAACGGAAAACAAGCGCGACCAGCCTTGCGGCGCTCTGGCGTCAGAATGCGGGCGCAATTCCGGGGATCGAATCAATCGGCTTCAAGAGCGTCCTGCACAGCGCGGGAAAATCGATCGAGGTTCATCTGTCACTGGATGAACAGGAATCTCTCCTGGCAGCCGGCGAGGAGCTGCAGGAGGAGCTGAAGAGCTACCCCGGCGTTTACGATATCAGCGACAGCTTCCTGCCGGGAAAACAGGAGATGCAGCTCAAGCTGAAACCGACCGCCCGGAGTATGGGGGTGACCCTCGACGATATCGCCACGCAGGTACGGCACGCCTTCTATGGCGCCGAAGCCCTCCGCATGCAGCGGGGCACAGACGAGGTCAAGGTCATGGTCCGCTACCCCGACCGGGAACGAAGGTCTACCGGACAGGTCGAATCGATGCGCATCCGTACCGCCGAAGGATCGGAGGTCCCCCTCAGTGTGCTGGCCGATGTCACGATGGAACAGGGGTACGTTTCTATCGAACACGCCCAGAGACGACGCGTCATCAAGGTCTATGCCGACGTGGATGAAACAATCACCAACGCCAATGAGGTACGGCAGACCCTCGAAAAAGGATTCCTCACGGATCTCACCTACCGGTACCCCGGCCTGCGGTATTCCATGGAGGGTGAAGGGAAGGAACAGAAGGAATCCCTGAGCGATGTCAAGACCGGCTTTCTGTTTGCCCTTTTCTGTATCTACGCACTCCTGGCTGTACCATTCAGATCGTTCACGCAACCGTTTGTTGTTATGATGGCCATCCCGTTCGGCATCGTCGGCGCGGTCGTGGGACACCTCATCATGGGGCTCGACATCACCTTCATCAGCCTCTTCGGGCTCGTGGGGTTGGCGGGCGTCGTCGTCAACGACTCCCTTGTTCTTATTCATGCGACGAACCGGCTCCGCCGGGAGGGCGCCAATGCGCACGACGCAGTCACACAGGCGGGAGTCCTGCGATTCCGGGCCATTATCCTCACATCACTCACCACCTTCGCGGGGTTGACCCCCATCATCCTGGAGAGGAGTCTTCAGGCAAAATTCCTTATCCCCATGGCGGTCAGTCTCGGTTACGGGGTGCTCTTCGCGACATTCATCACGCTGCTCCTCATC
>JAUSPK010000085.1 GCA_030655735.1 Syntrophales bacterium
CGACCGTTGAAAAACCGGTTCCCCTGATCATAATGATCAGGGGAACACAATATACCGAAAATAACGCATGGAGGAAATAATGGAAAAGGTAACCTTTGAATCCGTGAATCCGGGTGATGTTCTTCCCCCGTTCACCAGATCCGTTGGTCAGGAGACATTCTGGAAATATGCCGTGGCATCTTTTGACTACAACCCTCTTCACAATGAACCCGACTGGGTAAAAACGGCCGCACCCTTTAAGATACCCTTTACGGTGGGTCACGGCATGATGACCCTGTCCTTTATGACGTCTGTTGTCACAACATGGGCGCTTCCATCAATGCTTCATATCAGAAAGATGGTTTCAAAATTCACGCGGCCCGTTGAGCAGGGATGGGAAGTCCGGTGTTCGGGGGTTGTTTCGGAAAAGCACTATATCTCAGAAGGAAAAAATTTCGTAACCGTTGAGGTAAAGGCGGAGAACCAGGATGGTGCCCTCCTGGGAATCAGCGAAATGGAAGTTGTTTTCCCCGATTGAAGATGGTGTTTTTTACAGACTGATACATATGAAGATAGCGCGAAAGGAGTTTGAGCATGAGTCACGCCGAGCTGGCTAAATATTTCAAGACCGAAAAACAAATGGAATTCAGTACCGATTTCTTTACTAACGCCGAAAATTATGAGGTATGGGATGAAATTGACTTCGCCAACCTGAAAGAGGTTGACGGTCAGAACACCTTCGAGATCAAGGCGGAGGACGTCACGTTTTACGCGGAAGGATGCCTGGATGAAAATCCTCTCATGTCCGATGAGGAATACGCCAAGAATTCTCCCTACGGAGAATTGGTGCCCCATCCGCTCTTTATAACGACTATCTGTTTCTGGTGTGTGGGCGTCAAGGGCAAAGGCAACTGGATCAGAACCCCCGGAGCCAGAAACCCCGGGCAGGTCATAGAATTCTACGAAAACTTTAAGGTGGGGGAAACGATCCATGTAAAGATGAAGCCCCACGACCGCTATATCAAGCGGGGCAAATGCTATCTTCAGTATCAGATGGATGCCTATAATCAGGACGATGTTCTGAAATGCAGAATGTATGCGACACTGATACTCCCTCGCACACGGGAAGACATTCGAAAATTCCTGAAAGGCATTCGAGGGCTGGAAGATTAAAGCAGGTATCGGGTCATAACTGTAAGCCAGGAAGGGAGCCCCTTGAAAAGGGCCCCCTCTTTGAAAATGACAAGCCGGGGTTCCGACATGCTGAAATTGAACAATATTGAAGTCAGGTATTCCAAGGTTATTCTCGTGTTAAAGGGAATCAGCCTGGAAGTCCCCCAGGGGGCGATTGTAGCGATGCTGGGAGGAAACGGGGCCGGTAAGACCACCACCTTAAAAGCGATATCCGGCTTGCTCAGAACGGAAGAAGGTGAAGTCACCGATGGAAGCATCGAATTTAATGAAGAGCTTATCCACAAGCACGGCCCGGAAGATATTGCCCGAAAGGGTATCATACAGGTCATGGAGGGTGGCCACGTCCTTGAGCATCTGACGGTGGAAGAGAATTTAAGAGCCGGAGCCGCCGTGATTCGATCCCGGAGCACGATTAAGGGGGATCTGGAAATGGTGTATGACTATTTCCCGAAATTAAAGGACCTGCGTAAGGCCACAAGCGGCTACATATCGGGTGGGGAGCGGCAGATGCTTGGTATCGGCCGTGCCCTGATGGCACATCCCAAACTGATATTGCTTGACGAACCTTCGCTCGGACTCGCCCCTCTGCTGGTCGCTACCATCTTTGAAATAATCAAGAAGATTAACCAGAAAGAGAATACCTCCGTCCTCCTTGTTGAGCAGAATGCCCGGGTGGCGCTGTCCGTGGCAGAGTATGGTTATGTGATTGAAAATGGGCGCGTTGTGCTGGATGGGCCGGCCGATACACTCAGGGAGAATGAAGACATCAAAGAATTTTATCTTGGGTTGTCGGCCGTCGGTGAAAGGAAGAGTTACCGCGATGTCAAGCACTATAAACGACGGAAGAGATGGTTGTGATGGAGAAGGAAGGATACCAATGATTGATAAATATTTTGGCCTGCATGGAAAGGTAGCCATGGTCACGGGCGCAAGCAGAGGACTCGGCAGGGCTATAGCAATCGGTATGGCCGAAGCGGGAGCCGATGTTATCGCCGTCAGCCGCGATGTGAAACGTCTCGAGCAAACCGCTGATGAAATCAAGTCACTGGGAAAGAAGGCCCTAGTGGTAAAAGTGGATATCGAGAATACCGATGAGGTAAAAGAGGCCGTCGACAAGGGGCTAAACCGCTTCGGGAAGATCGATGTCCTCATAAACAACGCCGGCATATCGGGACCAATGAAACTGTTTTCGGATCTTACGGATCAGGAGTGGATGGAGATCCTCAGCACAAACCTTCAGGGCACCATCCATTGCACCAGGCATGTTTCTTCCCACATGATAAAGGAAGGAAGCGGAAGGATAGTTAATATCGCTTCGGTGCTCGGAACGATCGGGAGCTACTATTCATCGGTATACAGTATGACCAAGGCGGCCATCATTCAAATGACACGGAATCTGGCCCTGGAATGGGCCCGACACAATATCAATGTGAATACTATTGCCCCTGGGGTCTTTGACACAGATATGATACAAGCGCAATTACAGTTTCCAAAGGCCCAGGAGGCTCTGATCAGAAACATCCCTCTGAGGAGATTTGGAACCCCCAGCGAGATTGTCGGCCTGGCAATTCTGCTGGCTTCTCCGGCGTCAAGTTACATTACGGGATCTGTCTTTCCGATAGATGGTGGATTTGCATCTTCTAAAATGTAGACAGCTCGAGACGCTTTTTCGCAAAGCATGCCCGGGCCGGTAGAGGGCATATTTTTTTGCAGTAAAGAACCCAGTGAGAGGTGTGGCAATGAGCCAGCATGATTTTACGATGTACGATCTGATAACTCGAAATGCCCTTTTATATCCCGAGAAAGACGCGTTTGTCTTTGGTGGTAATCGCACCACGTTTAAAGCCTATCAAAAGCAGTGCGACCAGTACGCCGCCGGCCTCATCGCCGAAGGAATTGGAAGGGGCCACCGGATCGCCATCATATCAGGCAACTGTGATGAATTTATGATCCTGTGCGGAGCTGCAGCGAAGATCGGCGCTATCGTGGTTCCCCTCAACTGGAGGCTCAACGAGGAAGAAATTGAATACATGCTGAATGATTGCAAGCCGACACATCTGTTCATCAGCAAAGAATTTCAGGACCTGAGTAAAAAGGCTTCGCTCAAGACGGAATCAATTCGAAAACGTTATGTTTTCAACCCTGACGGTGGTGGGGGTGATTGCATCCCCTTTAAGGAGCTCTGTCTTCAGGAGGGGTCCGAACAGGAGCTCACCATCCCCCCCCCCGGTGATGCCCCCTATATGATCATCTACACCGCCGCCGTTGGGGGGAACCCGAGAGGTTGTCTCCTCAGTCAGTCAAATATGGTTGCCATCAGCCTTCAGCTCGTCCATCTGCTGAAACTGGACAACCGGGACTGTCACATATGTATACTCCCCCTGTTTCATATCGGTGGCTTCTCGATGACCTTGGCGACGATGCATCAGGGGGGTAAAAACGTGCTTCTTGACCACTTCGACCCACTGCTCGTTCTCAATCTTATAGAGAAGGAAGGGGGAACATTTTTTGGAACCTTTCCCCCGATCCTCGCATCAATCCTGGACGCACAGGGAAAAGGGTCCTGTGATCTGTCAAGTTTGAGGGGTGTCGGCGGCATGGATAGCCCGGAGACCATCGAACGCTTCTTGAAAAAGAATGATCATGCCGCATTTTACAGCCTCTATGGCCAAACCGAGGCGATGCCTGTTTCCGGATGCAATTTTATGGAGAAACCCGGCAGTATCGGGCCGCCGGTGATCCAAACCCGAGTTGCATTGTTTGATGATTTTGACAATGAAGTGGCACCGGGAGAACCGGGGGAGATCTGCGTCCATTCACCCGCCGTGTTCCAGGGCTACTGGAACCTGGAGGAAGAGACGGCACACACCTTTCGAAACGGGTGGCACCACACGGGAGACATAGGGCGCATCGATGAGGATGGCTTCCTGTGGTATGTCAGTCGAAAACCTGAGAAGGAACTCATAAAACCCGGCGGCGAGAACGTCTATCCCGTGGAAGTCGAAAAAGTAATTCTCAGTCATGGATCAATTAAGGAGGTCTGTGTCATCGGGGTTCCCGATTCACAGTGGGGAGAAGCCGTCAAGGCGATTTGCGTTCTTCAAGGGGGCTGTGGCATGGGAGCTGAGGAATTGATTGACTTCGTGGCCTCAAAGATCGCCCGATATAAAAAACCCAAGCATGTCCTTTTCGTTGAGAGCCTGCCAAAAACCGGTGACGGCAAAACAGATCGGGAGCGGATCAAAAAAGATTACGCATAAGCAGGCTGATTCATGCGGAAGCGGGCGCGCTTCCTCTAGCGGTTTACATCGGTGGTTATCCCTGTATACATGGTATTTACTCGTCTTCCAAAGCGCCCCTCTTCTCTTTGATCGTCTCCCCCATCTTCTCCACTACGTCCTTTCCAGCCTCAATTACCCGCTCGCTCTGATCCCCAATCTTGCCGACCACCTCCCGTACACTCTCGGGAAATCTCTCAGGCTCACCACTATACTGATAGTATCCGTAAAGGGCGAGAATCCCAAGAACGATCAGCACAAGACCGGTTATAAGAACCAATTTCAGCGTTTTCTTGAAGACGAAGTAGATAAGCAGAAGCGTGACGGCAGCGATGACAATAAGGGCTACCGGATGGGCCGACAGATAACTGATAAAATCATCCATGGTTATAACCTCCTGAATGTGATAGATAACTTCCTTAAGTGTTGCCATTACGGGGTATCAACCCACGTTTGAAGTGCACCTATAACCTTCAATGCCTGATCCGTGCTTGATATATTGAATTTGCTCTGCTGGCGGTATTCACCATTCATCTTGCGGTACCGGCGGATAGTAAACCGCGGTGGCCCGTATTCGCTCTTTGCGCGGTTCCAGTCCTGATATTTGAATATAAGCGTCGCCCATGCCCCCTTTGACAGGATCTCCTTGTCCAGCTCCTTGACTATTACGATACCGTCCTCTTCATACTGTACCGTAATTTCATTCACATCCGAAGCCATATGTCACCCTTTCATATCGTGTAGTTTGGTCATACGATGGGCAATCAGATCTCCCATCCTCTCGCTGTGCGTTTCTCTGTTACTGGACATCATCTCAGTCTCCACATCAGGGATGAGACGGGCCATCCTGCTTACAATATCCGAGCCGTGCAGGGTATCGCTCCTCGCACCGATAATCAATACCGGAGAGGTGATGTCCGGCAGTTTTTCCCAGAGGCTGTAGTCCTTTATCGCAAATGCGTTCGCCTTGAGCCTCCCCGGTTCGGCGGCATCCAGGGTCCCCTCGTACTTCTTCGCCTGTTCCGGTTCTTTCTGCTTATCCACCCTGATGTTACCCAGATACCACTTCAGCATCGGTTTGATCGCCGTGTACAGCGAGGGCGGCACCGGCCTGAGCAGCAAGGGAAGCCAGAAGGGATAGATGAGTTCGCATATAGGCGCAATCAGGATAGAGAGCTCCGGCTGCCTCTGGGCACTGCTCACGTAGTCCAGGATAACGGTCGCCCCCATTGAACTGCCCGCGAGGGAGAACGCCTTCTCCGGTCCAACCTTCCTCTCAACGATTTCACCGATATCCCGGCTCATACGGGGCATTGAAAAATCAACACGCGCGGGGCGCCGTGGAAGCCCTGCACTGGCCTTTTCCCTCGTCTCCACATAGAGAGTCCGGTAGCGGGGTGTAAGCCTTCGCAGGACATCCTTCCAGCCATCTATCAGCGATATCCATCCGGCAACAAAGACAACCATCGGCCTTTCGGGCGTGTCACACGGAGGCACAAAATCTATCATCCTGAGAGTAACACCGTCGGAAGTTAGAATATGGTCTTCTTCCACCCTGACATCCGGGTCGGTACACTGGGAATAAGTCATCTCCCCCCTTTTGAGCGTGATACTGCCTGATTGTCTACCTCAAACTCGCCCATGATTCAACCATTATCCCCCGCCCTCCAGCGATTTACAATAAAGTTTAGATTGTTGGGATCATTCGCGGCATGGTCCTCCTCCTTGAGCTTGAAATTGCGCGCCAAATAGGATATCGTAGCCCTTCATAAAAAACGATAGTGACTTCATATGTTTGAGAGGAATTTTCGGGTATGGAAAAGAGCGTGCTTGTCGGTATAAGCGGCGGGATTGACAGTGCCGTGGCCTCGGCGATCCTGAAGGAGAGGGGGTACCGCGTCGAGGGGCTGTACATACAAAACGGGTTCCCTGCGGGGAGCGAGAGGGAGGCAGCAGCAGTTGCAAAACGCCTGGGGTTTCCGCTCCACATACTGGACGCCGCATCGTCTTTCAAAAAAGATGTCGTGGCCTATTTTGCCGGAGAGTATCTGGCGGGGAGGACCCCGAATCCGTGCATTGTTTGCAACAAGAAGATAAAATTCAGATATCTCCTGGAAGAGGCGCGCACAAGGGGGCTGGGTTCTATCGCAACCGGCCATTATGCCCGCATTGAGGACAGCGGCCCGGAAGAAGGCCTTGGTCTCTTCAAGGGCATCGACCGGGAAAAGGATCAGTCCTATTTCCTCTTTCAGCTGGGGCAGAAAGAGCTTGGGCACCTGATATTCCCCAACGGCGAAAAGACAAAAAAAGAGATACGGGAGATGGCGCAGGATCTCGGCCTGCCTCCGAGGAAGGAGAGCCAGGAGATCTGTTTTATACCTGACGATAATTACCGGAATTTTCTTGAAACGTATCCGGTCACCCTCCCCCGCCCCGGCAACATCGTGGACAGGGAGGGGAACGTCGTGGGGAGGCACCGGGGAACACACACGGTGACCATAGGACAGAGGAAGGGTCTCAATATAGCCTCCCAAAGGCCTTATTATGTCCTGGAAATAAACACCGAAAGGGATGAAGTGATCGTGGGGAGAGAGGAGGATCAGTTTACCGGCGGCCTCGTCGCAAACAATTGTTCGTGGGTATCAAACAAACCCGCCGTCCAGGAGACTCTGCAGGCACGGACGTATATACGGTACCGCCACAGGGGTGTCGACTCTGAGATCACCCCCCTGCCCGGAGGGCAGGTGCACGTCAGGTTCATGACGCCGCAAAAGGCCGTGGCCCCCGGGCAGGCGGCGGTCTTTTTTCAGGGAGACCGTCTTCTGGGCGGTGGATGGATCGAAAGGGGGCTGCGCGATGCTTAGGGTTGCCGTGGCCACCCTCGGGTGTAAGGTGAATCATTATGAATCAGCGGGGATTGTAGAGGAACTGGAGGCGCAAGGCTTTTCCGTTGTTCCCTTCACATCTCAAGCTGATCTGTATATTGTAAACACCTGTACGATCACGGCGAAGACGGATTTTCAGTCCAGACAGCTGGTACGCCGGGCGTACAGGACAAACCCCTCCGCATCGATTATTGTAACCGGCTGTTACGCGCAGATTGCCCCGCAGGAGCTCGCGGCGCTGCCCGGGGTGCGGATGGTCGCGGGAACGGAGATGAAGGAGAGACTCCCCGGGATTATACAAGGTATCAGCGGTGAGGGGCAGAGGATTGATGTCGGCGACATATCCCCGAAAAGGCCCTTCTCGGACCTGCCGGTAACGAGGTTCCCCGGACAGACCCGGGCGTATCTGAAGGTGCAGGACGGATGCAACGCCTTTTGCAGTTACTGCATCATACCGTACGCGAGGGGCAGGAGCAGGAGCCTCCCCGAAGGAGATGCCATCCGGCGGATACATACCATGACACAGGCGGGTCACCGGGAGATCATCCTTACCGGCATATGCCTGGGCGCCTATGGCCGGGATCTGCCCTCCCCCACTGATCTTCTCGGTCTGCTCGAGAAGATAGAGCAGTATACGGACCTCGAGAGGCTACGGATCAGCTCCCTGAATCCGACGGATATATCGGACAAGATGATCGATCACCTGCAGGGATCGAAGAGGTTGTGCCGGCATCTCCATCTGTCACTGCAGAGCGGGGACGACAGGATCCTTGGGCTGATGCGCAGGAATTACACGACCGGGCAGGTTGCTGACCTCGTAGCACGATTGCAGACCGCCATCCCCGAAATTGCCATCGGAATGGATGTCATAACGGGATTTCCGGGTGAGGGGGAAGAAGAGTTTCAAAACACGGCTCGTTTCATCGAGAATATAAGTCTTGCGTATCTTCATGTTTTCCCCTATTCTCGGCGGCCTGGCACAATCGCTTCCTCGCTTCCCGATCAGGTCATGAAATCGGTCAGTAAAGAACGAGCCGCTATATTGAGGGACATAGGCGGCAGAAAGAGAATAGCGTTCAACAGCGGGGTTCTGGGAAAGAAACTCTCCGTCCTGGTGGAGGGAACCGGGGACAAGGAGACCGGCTGGATGAAGGGATTTTCAGACAATTACGTGCCGGTACTGGTCCCCGAAGGTGACCCGTCCCTTGCCAACCACATCGTGCCGGTTACGGGGGATCGCATGATAAAGGAAAAGGTCGTGGGAAGGATCATAACGGATGGATAAGGAAAGGATCAAAACCCTCAATGGCCTGTCGGAGATGCTGGGCTATACCTTCAGTGATACCGCTCTGCTTGACCTGGCGCTCACACACGGATCCCATGCCAACGAAAACCCGGACCTCGTACGGGGAGACAACGAACGCCTGGAATTTCTGGGCGATGCCGTCCTGCAACTGTGCATAAGCGACATGCTGACGGAGAGGTTTTTAGAGTATACCGAGGGACAGCTCTCAAAGGCACGGGCCTTCATGGTCAATGAGCAAGCCCTGGCCGGACTGGCGCGCCAGTACCGGATCGGCGAGTTCATGCTCCTGGGCAGGGGTGAGGAAAAGGCCGAGGGAAGAAACAAGGATTCCATCCTGGGAGATGCCTTTGAATCCCTTATCGGTGCCATCTACCTCGACGGGGGTTACAAAGCCGCCTTTGGTTTCATACGTCGAGCCTTCCAGGCTCCTGTCGATGAATGGGCCCAGAAGCCGGTATACCGGGACTACAAATCGCTCCTCCAGGAAACCAGCCAGATCAGGTTCAGAGAAATACCCCGCTACCGAATTATAGGCACATCCGGCCCTGATCATGATAAAACCTTTGAAATAGAGGCATGCATCGGAGACAGTATCGTGACAACGGGGACCGGAAAGAATAAAAAAGAGGCCGAGCAGGATGCGGCCCGCAAAGCGCTTGAGAAACTGGACGAGATGTGAGACCGCTCATAATTCCCATATTCGTGCTACATAAAGGATGTCCCAACCGTTGCGTCTTCTGTAATGAGAGGATAGCCGCCGGGGACTATTCAGACAGGATCACCGGGGATACTGTTCGAACGGTCTGCGACCGGCACCTGGGAAAGGACGGAAGGAGATTCGATCAGATCGCCTTTTACGGGGGGAACTTCACCGGGATGGACCGGGACTATCAGATTGAACTCCTGGATGCCGCAAAAGGCTACGTCGACGCGGGCATGGTGGACTCCATACGGATATCGACACGGCCTGATTATATCGATGATGAGCGAATAGACCTGATCACCCGATACCACGTCTCCACCGTGGAGATAGGCGCTCAATCAATGGTTGACGAGGTGCTGTCCGCCTCGGGAAGGGGCCACTCATCGAAAGATGTGCGGGAAGCAGTCAGGCTGTTAAAGAGAGCGGGGATCAAAACCGGGGTACACCTGATGGTCGGTCTCCCGGGCGACACCCGGGAGGGATTTGAATACACCGTGGAGGAGATTATCGGCCTACAACCCGACACGGTGAGGATCCATCCGACCATCGTATTCAAGAACACCAAGCTGGCTGAGGCCTATTGTAAGGGAACGTATCTGCCCCTGACACTGGATAATGCCGTTGATCTCTGCAAACACGCGCTTCTGAGGTTTCAAAAAGCCGGCATCCCTGTTATAAGATTGGGCCTTCACACAACCAAAGAGATGGAGACAGACAATAACATCATTGCGGGCCCCTTTCACCCGGCATTCCGGTCGCTGGTGGAAGGCGCCCTCTTCCTGGACATGGCAAAAGAGCTGCTGGGATCTCAGGATCTGAAGCGTCAGGAAGTTGTCTTTTCCGTAGCCCCGCAGGATGTGTCGAACCTTCGAGGGATGAAAAGCCGGAATATAGGGATATTGAAAGAATCTTTCGGTATACCGGAAATATATGTCAGAGAAAACGCGAAGCAGGAGAGAGGATCACTGCGAATTATCTAGGGTCCCCCCTCCCCTGCCCGTTGAGGAGTTCATTCCCCATAAGCCCCAGACGACCAGGAACAGGGGGAATTGGGGGACAGTATAGGGAAGTGAGAGACAGTATACATGTTATTGCTTTCTTCGTCAGGAAGCAGGTATGATGTCGCCAAAATTACCAGCGTTCGATAGGAGGATACTGAAATGTTACAGACATCCTCAAAGCCGGCACTTGTTCCGATTGAAGTAATCATCAGTAAAATCATTTTCGTTCGCGGTGAAAAGGTTCTGTTGGATCGAGACCTTGCCGAACTTTATGGTGTGGAAACAAAAGCGTTAAAACAGGCGGTACGAAGAAATATCAAGCGGTTCCCCGATGATTTCATGTTTGAATTGTCTAAAGAAGAATTTGAGAATTGGAGGTCACAATTTGTGACCTCCAATTCCGACAAGATGGGTTTAAGATATAGGCCAATGACCTTTACAGAACAAGGCGTCGCCATGCTTTCAAGTGTGTTGCGGAGCACCCGCGCTATTGAAGTGAATATTGCAATCATGAGAGCCTTTGTTCAACTAAGAAAAATGATTGCATCACATGACAAACTGGCACGGAAGCTCACGGAGCTCGAACAGCATCTGGAAGGTCACGACGAGCAGATTCAGATTATTTTTGAAACAATCAAGCAATTGATGGCACCACCGGAAAAGCCGAGGAAAAGAATAGGATTTTAGTCTACTGAGGATTTAACTGAATGGAACATATTGATAAAAGCAAGAAACATGGTATTTAATTGTTTGCGATGGCTTTCCCTTTTTTGTCGCATAGGTTAGAGAATTGTTGAGTAATAGTATGATGCCAAGGGGAATATTTTGAAACTTACTGAAAGCGAAAAGCAGAAAATCATTGAGTTAATTCAGGCTGGCAAGACAATCCCTGCGATCTACAAAAGCAAGCTATTTGATTCCGGGGATTCGGAGTTCATCGAAGCCACCAAAGACTACAGGCTGGTTTATAAGGGAAAGGCACGGAAAGAGGACATTATTGCGGGAACGCCTGTCGCTCCTTTTCAGAAAGTTCGTTCCTTCAACAGCGACAATCCATTCGATGACGACTGGCGGAATATGCTCATTTTTGGCGACAATCTCCTTGCCCTCAAAACCCTCTATGATGATCAACGGAACGAAAACAGATATAGAACAAAAAACCGCATAAAGCTCATCTATATTGATCCCCCCTTTGCAACCAAACAGGATTTCATGAAAGATCGGGAAAAGGCTTACAGGGACAAGATTATCGGTGCGCAGTTCATTGAGTTCTTGCGCAAACGATTGATTCTCATGCGGGAGATTTTGGCCGACGATGGTTCTATCTATGTGCATCTGGACTGGAAAAAGGGTCACTATATAAAAGCGATTCTGGATGAGGTATTTGGAGAGCATAATTTTTTAAATGATATTATATGGCAATCAACAACAGCTGCTAAATTTCAAACCG
>JAUSPK010000087.1 GCA_030655735.1 Syntrophales bacterium
CCCCGGCCTCCAGCGCGCGACGCGCCACAGCGGCCTTCGTCGTGTCTATCGATATCGGGATGGAGAGCAGTCCGCCAAGTTTCTCTATCAGGGGCAGCACCCTCCCCGTCTCCTCGTCGGCGGACACGGGCTTCGATCCCGGCCGGGAGGATTCGCCCCCTATATCGATGATATCGGCGCCGGCCTTCTCCATCTTCAGGACATAGTTCACGGCCTCTTCAACACCGCCGAACATCCCCCCGTCGGAAAAGGAATCGGGGGTCATATTCACGATGCCCATGACGAGGGTCTTCCCGCCGATCACAATCTCCCTCTTCGGCGTTCGGAGCACAAAGGTGTCTCGTGTGATATTGGCAAGGACCCTTCCGATATCGTCGGATATATCTCTCAGGCCGAAGGGCTGGGGGGCCAGTTTGTCGGCAAGCCTCCTCATCTGCTTGAGGGTGCCGATCAGTAGGGCATCCGTTCTGTCTATGCTGCAGGCAACGGACTCACGTGCCACGGCGACGTCTCCGCCGATGGACAGCATCTCCTGTTTCAGTATGTTCGCTACCCTGCACTCGATCCCCTCAAGGAGCAGATTGACGGTCTCCATCTTGGGGAGCATGGCCTCGATTCCCGGCCAGTCGACGCCCACCTTCTTCAATTCATCCTCCGCCCGGGCGGGAGAGGTTATGTGCAGGTATCTCACTTAGGCCTCTTTTTCGGTCTGTACCCCTACGATCTCATCAAGCTCTTCGGCGTTGAGCACCTCCTTTTCAAGCAGCACCTTCGCGAGCCTGTGGAGGGTGTCGATATTCTCCGAGAGGAGCTTTTTGGCCCGTTCATAGTTTTCCATAACGATCCGCGATATCTCCTTGTCGATCCTTTCCGCGGTGTCTTCACTGTAATTCTTGTGCGTGGCGATCTCCCTGCCCAGGAATATCTGCTCCTCCGCCTTCCCGAACGTCAGCGGTCCCATCTCCTTGCTCATCCCCCAGTTGCAGACCATCTTCCGGGCGATCTCCGTGGCGCGCTCTATATCATTCCCTGCCCCCGTGGTAAAGTCTTTCAGGATCAGTTCCTCGGCGGCCCTCCCCCCGAGGAGGATCGTAATGTTGTCGATCAGGTATGAGCTGGGATAGGCATGCTTCTCATCCACCGGGAGCTGCTGTGTCAGGCCGAGGGCCCTTCCTCTCGGGATTATGGTGACCTTGTGGATCGGATCGGACCCCGGGATCAGCTTGGCTACCAGGGCATGGCCGCCTTCATGGTACGCTGTGTTGCTCTTCTCCTCATCACTGATGACCATGCTCCTTCTCTCGGTCCCCATGAGGACCTTGTCCTTCGCGAATTCCAGGTCGGACAGGGCCACCTTCTCCTTGTTCAGCCGCGCCGCATGCAGGGCCGCCTCATTGACCAGGTTCTCTATATCGGCGCCGGAAAAACCGGGGGTCCCCCGGGCAATGACCGAAAGGTTTACGTCGGGTTCCAGCGGAACCCTCTTGACGTGTACCTCGAATATCTTCTCCCTCCCCCTGACATCCGGGAGGGAAACCACCACCTGCCGGTCGAATCTCCCGGGCCTCAGAAGGGCGGGATCGAGCACATCCGGGCGGTTGGTTGCCGACATGATGATGACGCCCTCATTGGATTCGAATCCGTCCATCTCCACGAGCATCTGATTCAGGGTCTGTTCCCTCTCGTCATGACCGCCTCCGAGACCGGCCCCCCGCTGTCTCCCGACTGCGTCGAGCTCGTCGATAAAGATAATGCATGGCGCGTTTTTCTTTCCCTGATTAAAGAGGTCCCTTACGCGGGACGCGCCGACGCCCACGAACATCTCCACAAAATCGGAACCGCTGATGCTCAGAAAGGGGACCCCCGCCTCGCCGGCGATCGCCCGCGCGAGGAGCGTCTTGCCCGTACCGGGCTGTCCAACGAGGAGGACTCCCTTGGGTATTCTACCTCCCAGTCTTGTGAACCTCCCGGGGTCTCTCAGAAACTCGACAATTTCTTCCAACTCTTCCTTGGCCTCATCGACGCCCGCCACATCGGCAAATGTGGTCTTCCGGGACTTGTCGGTCACCAGCCGGGCCTTGCTCTTTCCAAAGGACATCGCCTTGCCGCCACCGGCCTGCATCTGTTTCATGAAAAAGATCCAGACACCGACAAGCAGTATAATGGGGAGCCACGATATAAGAATGGTCATATACCAGGAAGACCCCTCGGCGGGCCGGGCTGTGATCCTCACACCTTTTGTCTTTAAAAGGGAGACCAGATTCGGGTCCTGAGGCGCGAAAAGTTTAAATACCTTGCCGTTGGCAAGTCGGCCTTCTATATTCTCGCCCTGGATAGTAACATCGGTCACCTGCCCCTTATCGAGATAGCCGATAAAGTCACTGTATGCGATCTCTTCCTTCTTCTCCTGTGGCTGATTGAACATCTGGAAGAGAAAAACAAACACCAGACTGATCACAATCCAGAGGGCAATATTTTTTTGCGATTGATTCACGATTAACTCCCTGTCAAAAATTTTGAGGTCTTCTTACTATCAAATAATTTCCGCTTTTACCACCTTTTCCGTCATATCCGTCATCTTCACTCGGTCGCTGAGTCGCACGCCCGGCACCCACAGCACCGATGCGCGGTCGGCCAGGAGAGGGATCGACCGTCTTCGGACCTTTGGCACCTTTTCATCCATCAGGAGCGCCGCCACCTTCTTCGTTCCCTCCATCCCCAGGGGTTGTATCCGGTCCCCTTCCCTGATATTCCTCACGACAAGGGGAAAGGAAATGGCGTTGTAATCCATAAAGACGGGGTTATCCGAACGGGCATCTACCTCCTTCGCACCGGCCAGGGTAAATACCATCCTTCTTCCCGTCTCCGCGATATCCACGCTCCCCGGGATCTGTACCTCGTATGAAAAGTCGCATCCATCCGACGATCCGTCGTCCGGTGCAATAATCAGATCATCATATTCCCGCCGGGCCGTGAGATTGAAGGGAAGATCCGCACAGGCGCTCGGACTCGAACCAAGGGTAAGATCCGCCACTGCCTTGACGTGGAGATACCCGATCCCGTTCTTTACGGGTGAATGGGTCTCAAGTATGGTCTTGATAAGCCTCCACAGCAGGGCCGGGTGGAGCTCTTTCAGCTTTGGAACCGGCAGGCGTGCCCTGTTCGTATCGATTGCCCACTCTGAGATAATCCCCGCGACCGATTCACTAATAAAATCGTCTTCAAGCCTGAGAATATCGGCCGTACGGCCTATATTCTCCTCCAACCTCACGTTGTAGGAGGCCTTCAGCTCCGGCACCAGTGTGACCCGTATCCTGTTTCTCAGATAGGTCTCATCCCTGTTGGAGCTGTCCGTCATGAACGGAATGTCCTCTTTACCCAGAAAGGAGGTTATCTCGTCGCGCGTCATCTCCATGAGGGGGCGTATATAGATCCCGCCGCGCACCGGGAGAAAACCCTTCAGGCCCTCGAGTCCGCTCCCCCTGAGAAAGCGCATGATGACCGTCTCCGCCTGATCGCTCAAGGTATGTCCCAGGGCGATTTTATCCAGTCCGTATCTCTGCGTCATCCTCTCAAAGAACGCGTACCGCTCATCCCGGCAGATATCTTCAAGGGACCCGCCCCTCTCTATGCGCAGCTCCGGGATGGAAACCCTCTCAGAGGTGAACGGGATACCCATCGATCCGGCCAGCTTTCGGACAAAGGCCTCATCCCGGTCGGATTCCTCTCCCCTGATGCCGTGGTTCAGGTGCAGCACAAACAGCTCAAGGGTATACTCCGGCGCGAGATTCGCAAGCACGTGCAGGAGGGCGACGGAATCCGCCCCGCCAGACACGGCAACGCCCACACGATCACCCGGGGTGAGCATGGCGTGCTTCTCAATCGTATTTCTCGCCTTCAGCATGGGACAAACAAACCTTTTCCACCTTGTAAATTATCAGACAAACAGTTCTTTCAGCTCCGCAATGTCCTCGCAGCAATCATCCGGTCCGAGAGACAAAAGCCTTTCCCTGTCTCCCAACCCGTTCAAGAGCGCGCAGCTCAAGGTTCCGGCATTCCTGGCCAGGAGTATGTCGTTGATCCCGTCACCGATAACCACGGTATCCGTTTTCCCCACACCATACCTCTCCAGGAGGGGGATCAACAACTCCCGGTCGGGTTTCATGGTGGGAAAGCTGTCCACACCGATGACCTCTTCAAAGTAACCGGCTATTCCCAGCGCCTCCAAAATTCTCAGCGTATAATCATAGACCTTATTGGTTATAATCAGCTTCTTTGTGTCCCTGAAATGCTCCAGCACATCGGAGACACCCGGATACAGGGCCGTCGTATCGAGAAGGTGCTCGGCGTAATGGGCCCTGAACAGCCCCATCGCCTCATCGAATCTGCCCCGGTACTCCTCTCCGAGGGAGCGCTCAATCAGTTTTACCACCCCATCTCCGACGAATCCTATGATCTTCTTCTTATCGAGAACCGGTATGCCCAGCTTTCGTAGCGTATGGTTCACGGCGTTAGTGAGATCATCCCCGGAGTAAACAAGCGTCCCATCAAAGTCAAAAACCATCAGTTCAATCTTTCTCATTTTTCTCCTGAAGAGTATGGGACCAGCGAATCTTTCCGTTTTTTTGTGCCTTTGTTGAGCTTTTCATACGGCATTCGGATTGGAATCACGTTTTGCTAATATAATAACTCTCCTAAGAATTACAAGGGATAAAAAGGCGGTAACGTCGGCAAATAATCTGTTGACAAGCCGTTTCCCCCTGTGATAGGTGCTGTGCAAAACCGCTTGGATCCGGAAGCGCAGGACTGAGACGGAATGGTCGAAGACAGAACGTACAGCAGTAGTGTATCTTATGGGACCCTTCCGACGTCAGTCTGAACGGCCCCTTTTTTGTGAGATGAAAAAAGACTCGATCGCCATAATAGGACTAGGCAAGGTGGGCACCGCGGTAGGCCATCTCCTCCGGAGAGCCGGCTACGAGATAGTTGCGGTCGCGGACCGGTCCCCGGACGCCCTTGAGAGGGGGGGCGGATACACCGGCGGGACTATCTCGAACGATCCCCTTCAGGCAGCACTCCCCGCAAACTCTATCTTCATCACCACACCCGATGACATCATTGAGTCCGTCTGCAGCGATATTGCGCAGGGGGGCGGCTTCGGCCCCGGCAAGAGGGTCGTTCACATGAGCGGGGCCGGAGGACTCGGCCTCCTGGAATCCGCGCGCGCATCCGGGGCACAGGTGGCAACCATTCACCCGCTTCAGTCCTTTGTGGACATCGAGGGGGTCATAGAGAGCATCCCCGGGAGCACCTTCAGCATCACCGCCGAAGGTGAGGTAAAAGACTGGGCAGTGCACATCGTCCGCGACCTGGGGGGCATACCCTTCTTCGTATCGGATGCGGACAAACCGCTCTACCACGCGGCGGCCTGCATGGCATCAAACTATCTTGTCACCCTTATGAACATGGTGGAGGGGATCTACCGGCACCTGGGGATGGAGGACGAAGAGGCGATCCGATCATTCTGGCCCCTCGTCAGGGGAACCCTCAGTAACATCGAAGGCCGGGGAACCGAGAAATCGCTTACCGGCCCCATCGCACGCGGCGACAGCGGAACGATCCGCAAGCACCTGAAGGTCCTCAGAGAAACAATGCCGGAGCTTCTGAATATGTACTGCGAGATGGGATTGTTTGCCGTAGAGATCGGTATAAAGAATAAGACCCTGTCAGAAGACAGGGCCGAAGAGATAAGGTCACTGCTGAAAGGAGTTTCAAATGAGTAAACAGGGCAGGATAAACAAGATCACAATCTCCGAAGTATTGAAGATGAAGAGGGAGGGAGAGAAGATCTCCATGCTGACCGCCTACGACTATTCCACCGCCGCGATCATGGACGAGGCTGGTGTGGATATAATACTGATAGGAGATTCCCTCGGGATGGTCGTCCTGGGCTACGACAGCACGCTGCCGGTCACCATGGAGGATATGCTCCACCACACAAAGCCGGTATCCCGAGCTGCAAAGCACGCGATGGTCATCGCTGATATGCCCTTCATGTCATACCAGGTATCGGCCCAGGAGGCACTGCACAACGCAGGTCGTTTCATGAAAGAGGCCGGCGCCCACGGCGTGAAACTGGAAGGAGGGAGGGAGGTTACCGAGGCCGTCAGGAAGATTACCTCAGCGGGCATTCCGCTCATGGGGCACCTCGGTCTCACACCGCAATCGGTCCACCAGCTCGGCGGCTACAAGGTCCAGGGGAAGGATGACGCAGGGGCCCGGAAGCTGATGGAAGATGCCAAGGCCCTGGAGGAGGCGGGGGCGTTTTCCATGGTCCTGGAATGCGTCCCGGCATCTCTTGCCGGCGAGATCAGCAGGGCCCTGACTATACCCACAATCGGGATCGGGGCTGGTGTCGAGTGCGATGGACAGGTGCTCGTCATCAATGATATACTCGGGATGTTCGAGAAGTTCACCCCTAAATTTGTGAAGAAGTATGCCCAGTTGAGCAAGGACGTCCAGACCGCCGTCGGGCAGTACATCGACGAAGTCAAGAGCGGAACGTTCCCGGGGGAAGAACACTCGTTCTGAGAGGGCGGGGACTGCCGGCATATCCCCGCGGCCTTCTCTCGTCCTTTTATCTCCGCCGGTCGCGGGAGAGGCCACTGCGTTCTTCATGAAGGAGATCTACACACATATCAACGGAGGATCATTATGAAAAAGACACTGGTGATAGTCCTCCTCGGAGGGCTCATCACCTTCGGGCTGGCACTGAACTACCACTTCATACTCATGGACGGGGACGCAAAGGTCCTGAAAAAGACCGATCTTACCCTCGACAAGACCTTTGTCGATGCCAGGGGCACGAAAAAGATCAAGCTATATCTCGATCCCGTTCTTGTGAGGGCCGGGATAAAAGACCTGCTGAGAGATGCCGGAAAGTAATGGATTCGGATTTCTCAGGCCGGAGTCATGAGCCTGCGCGCATACTGCCACATCCGGAAAAAGACCCGCACCCCCGTCTCCGGGAAATTGAAGATGGGGATCTCCCGCTCCATCAGATAGGAGCGGGACAGGGCGATATCATCGGCAGTCCCCAGAAGTGACACGAAGAAGGGTTTATTTGCCCGCTTTCTGACAAGATCCACAACGGGATCCATCATGCCGGTGCCCCAGCCGGCAAAGGAGATGAAAAAGATCCCATCCACGCCGTCATCGTCGAGGAGGGCACTTATGATCTCGGTCGAGGTCTTCTCAAACCCGTGTACATTCATGTCCGGATAGGTATCGATGGGGTTGTTGCGCTTGGGAGAGGTAGAGATGACTGCGGAGAGACGATCCAGGGTCTCCGG
This sequence comes from Syntrophales bacterium, assembly GCA_030655735.1. Taxonomy (GTDB): domain Bacteria; phylum Desulfobacterota; class Syntrophia; order Syntrophales; family UBA2210; genus UBA6078. Next base: position 7,353 of record JAUSPK010000087.1, read on the forward strand.
TTTGAAGCGTGCCATGGCGAGCCCCTCGTCGGACGCCTGATCGACACTCATAATCGCCTGGGCCCCGCTGAAGGTAACCAGGGCTATCCGGTTTCCCCGGGGGAGCGGCGCCCACTGAAATCCCATGATCGTCGCCATCAGCTCCTCAACCCCATTTACCCGCAGGACACCTGCCTGACGGAGGGCCCCGTCCAGGACGGCATCATTGACGGCAAGGCTCGCCGTATGGGAGGCCGTGGCGGCACTCCCCTCCTCACTGCGCCCGCCCTTGAGCAGGATGACCGGCTTCTTTCTGACGGCCTTCCGTGCCTCCTCCAGGAATCGCCGTCCATCATGAATATCCTCCAGGTACAGGCCGATGATCCGTGTCTGCGTATCCCCGGCCAGATATTCGAGGGCATCGC
>JAUSPK010000090.1 GCA_030655735.1 Syntrophales bacterium
TATCACGACCGGCGAGGGGGGCATGATAACGCTGGGTGACGATCAGATCGAAAGACATCTGCGTCTTCTCAGGTTTCACGGCATCGAGCGGGATGCGTGGAAGAGGTACGGCAAGGGGGGAACCCCGGAGTATGATATCAGCGAGCCCGGATTCAAATACAATCTGACGGATATCCAGGCAGCCCTGGGGTTGGCTCAGCTTGCCCGACTGGAGGAGCTCAATACCCGCAGGAGAAAACTTGCCGCCCTCTATACAGAGGGGCTGGTCGATCTGGAGGGCATTGATATCCCCGGCGTTCCCCCATACCCGCACGTCCACGCGTGGCACCTCTTCGTTGTCAAGGTAACGGGGATGACCAGGGCGATGTTTATGGAAAAACTGGCGGACCATAATATCGGGTACGGTATCCATTTCCCCGCATGCCACCGACTCGCTTATATAGAAAAGCGCTACGGAATCATGGAAGACAACCTGAGGGAAACAGTACTGGCCATGGACAAAATCGTATCCCTCCCTCTCTTTCCGGATATGAAGGACAGTGATGTTTCCTACGTCTGCGAGGCGGTCAAGGAGATCGTGAGCCATGGATAATGCAATGATTTCGGTGGTAATTCCCGTGTATAACGAGGAGGAAAACCTCTCTTTCCTTATGGAGCGTCTCCGGCCCGTCATGGAGGGAATGAACAGAAGATATGAGATTATCTTCGTGGATGACGGGAGTAGCGACGGGAGTCTTGCCCTCCTGAAGGGGTTTACAACACACCCCGAAGTACGGGTCGTGGAACTGACAAAAAACTACGGACAGCATGCCGCCATCTTCTCGGGATTCTCCATTGCCGTGGGGGAGATTATCATAACCATGGACGCCGACCTCCAGAATCCCCCCGAAGAGATCCCCAACCTAGTGAGGGTCATGGAGGAGGGAGAATATGATGTAGTCGGGACCATACGAAAAGAGAGGAAGGACTCCATCTTCAGGACTCTTCCTTCCCGAATTGTAAACGCCGTCGCGAGAAAAATCACGGGGATTCGCATGACCGACTGGGGGTGCATGCTCCGGGCCTACCGGCACAACATCGTGGAGCACATGTCGGACTGCCGTGAGCAATCCACCTTCATCCCCGCCCTGGCGGTATATTTTGCCAAACGGGTGACGGAGATTGAGGTAAAACACGAGAAGCGATATGCGGGGGAATCACACTACTCGCTGAGAAAACTTATTAACCTCCAGTTTGATCTTGTGTCCTCCTTTTCCGATTTTCCCCTTAAGCTGATCATGTATGCCGGCCTCGGAATGGCCTTCCTTGGCATCTCGCTGGGTGTCACTATCGGAGTTGCCCGGCTTGTGTACGGCGCCGCCTGGGCGGCCGAGGGTGTATTCACCCTCTTTGCCGCCCTGTTCGCATTTATCGGCTTTCAGTTTTTCGCCCTCGGCGTTATGGGTGAATATATCGGCCGCATCTACAAAGAGGTCCGGAGAAGACCAGAGTATGTCATCGACAGAGTCCACTCCTCGGACAGCAAGGGAGATGCCCGATGAAGGCGGTTGCGTTTGCCTACCACGACATGGGCATTGCCGGCCTTGAGGCCCTGAAGGGGGAAGGGTTTGACATACGGGCGGTCATCTCCCATGATGACGACCCAGAAGAAAACTGCTGGTTCGGCTCGGTTGTAGAGTGGGCGAGGGAAAACGGTGTACCGGCATACTGCCCTCCGGACGTTAATGCCCCCGAATGGATCCAGAAGATACGGGCCCTGTCGCCGGACGTTATCTTTTCCTTTTACTATCGCAATCTCCTGGGAGGCGCCCTCCTTGCCATCCCCCCGGCGGGTGCGTACAATCTTCACGGCTCTCTCCTCCCGGCCTATCGGGGGAGGTGCCCGGTGAACTGGGTCCTTGTCAATGGTGAAACGAAGACTGGGGTTACCCTGCATCACATGGTGGAGGCGGCGGACGCGGGGGACATCGTGGGGCAAGTGGAGATCCCGATAGGGGCAGATGACACCGCCCTGACCCTGTATGAAAAGCTTTGCGTTGGCGCGAAGGAGCTTCTCGAAGGGCTCCTCCCCCTGATAAAGGAAGGCACGACGCCGCGCATTCCCCAGGACCTGAAAGCGGGCAGCTATTTCGGCGGCAGAAGACCGGAAGATGGAAGAATAGACTGGCATTGGCCCACATCGAGGATATATAACCTCATACGGGCCGTTACCGATCCCTACCCCGGGGCCTTCACCACTCTTCCCGGAGGGGAAAAGATGCTCATCTGGTGGGGAAAGCCCGATCAGCGTGAAAGCACGGGCCTTGCGGAAGGGGAAGTGGAGATAGGAGAGGAGACAGTCTCCGTGGGAAGCGGGGACGGCAGGATACATTTTATGGATATCCAGATTGCGGAAACCAGGATAAAAGGGCATGCGATATTCGACTACTTTAAGGGAAAGAAGGGAATGATTTTGAAATGAAGATCTTAATATTCGGCGTCAACGGTTTTATAGGGCACCACCTGACAAACAGGATACTGGGCACGACCGACTGGTCCGTCTACGGCATGGACCTCGGTTTCGACAGACTGGGCAAATCGCTGGACAATCCCCGTTTTCACTTCCTGGAAGGTGATATCTCCATAAACAAAGAGTGGATAGAGTACCACATCAAGAAGTGCGATGCCATCCTGCCCCTGGTGGCCATAGCCACGCCAAAGAGTTATGTTGAAAACCCGATCGGGGTCTTCAATCTGGACTTTGAGATGAACCTCAATATCGTGAAACAGTGCGTCAAATATCACAAACGGATACTCTTCCCTTCCACGTCTGAGGTGTATGGCGCCTCCGCCGATCCGGAGTTCAAGGAGGATGAAACCTTCCTTGTCGTAGGACCGATACAGAAGGAACGCTGGATATATTCGTGCTGCAAGCAGCTTCTCGATCGCGTCATTTACGCCCACGGTACCAGAGGCGACCTGGAGTTCACCCTCTTCAGGCCCTTCAACTGGGTCGGCCCCCGCCTGGATTCACTGGATACCGCGAAGGAAGGAAGTTCCCGGGTTGTCACCCAGTTTATCGCGGAGCTTCTCATGAAACATCCCCTGTCTCTTGTGGACGGAGGCCGCCAGAAGAGGTGCTTTACCTATGTTGACGACGGGATAGACGCCCTTATGAAGATCCTGGAGAACAAAGACGACTGCTGCAAGAATCAGATCATAAATATCGGTAATCCCCATAATGAATGTTCCGTAAAAGAGCTTGCCTCCATACTGAAAAAGCTCTTCATGGAACACCCCAACCATACAAACGACCCGGCCTACTCCGAAATTGTCGAGGTATCCGCCGGATCCTTCTACGGGGAGGGATATCAGGATATATATACCAGAAAACCCAGCATTGAAAAGGCACAAAGGCTCCTGGGCTGGACCCCCGCAACCGGGCTGGAAGAATCACTCCGGAATACGCTCCATGCCTTTCTTGAGGAAAATGAACGGTAAGCCCATCCATCAGGAAAGAGGATCTCTCCTGGGTCTGAAGATCGATGTTGACACCTATGTCGGCATGAAGCGCGGCGTTCCCCGCCTGCTTGACACCCTCTCGACCTTCGGGGTAAAGGGGACCTTTTTCCTCAGCATGGGACCCGATTCTTCGGGGCGTGCGATTCTGCAGCTTATTAAAAATCCACGTTTTCTCAGGAAGATGATGAAGACCAACGCCGGACGGCTGTACGGCATACGAACCGCCCTGTATGGGACAATCCTCCCCTCCCCCATGGTAGCCCTTTCATTCCCCGAGCTGGTGCGGCGCATACTGTCCGAGGGGCACGAAGTGGAATTTCACGCATGGGATCATCGAAGGTGGCAGGATGATCTGTCTACACATTCCCCTGCATGGATCGAAGAGTGGTTTCAAAAAGGGGTAAGCGCGTACACACGACTGGTCGGGAAACCGCCATCCTCATTCGGGGCACCCGGCTGGCTGATAGATGACAGGGCACTGGAAACAGCGGGCAGATACGGCTTTTCATATCTCAGTTGTACACGCGCGCAGGAACCTTTTATACACGAGACATCAGGCCTGATGGAGATACCGTCAGATCTCCCCTGCCTTGAAGAGGTCGGCATTGATACGTTTGTCGCAACCATACAGAATATCCTCGACTATGGAGGCATTCACGTACTTCCTGTACATGCCGAGGCGGAAGGTGGGATATGGAACGAACAGTTCAAACAGTTATTGGCAGGGATTGGTGGTACAGGCTGCCGCATCGTCCCCCTTTCGGTCATAAGAGACCGCCTGCGATCTGAACTGCTCCCGGTGAGAAAATATGAGATGACACTCCTGCCGGGGCGTGCGTCCCTCTGTGCGGTATAGGGAACGGTTGAATCCTGACTGTTCCTTAAAGTCTCCGGCCTTCAATCCAGACCCGAAGGGGGCACCTTACATATGAGTATGCTACTATTTTCGGTTCATCTCCCGATTAGTTGTAGTTACCAGAAGGGTTCAAGGGATCGAGGATTCATAGGGTTCAGGTGAAAGGAAGAAAGACAACCCTGGATTATATCAGGATGCTTTACATATCTTATGGCTGGGTTTGCGAACTGAAAACGCAGACATTATCAGCAGGGAATTTAGATTTAATTGAAAAAGGCGTATTGGATAAACTAAAAGAAAACATAGCAAAAAATCCCGACAAGTCGGGATTAGACCCTCTTCTCCAAATAAATGGGAGAAGGACCCTATTCCCCTTTCATGTCATCCAGTCCGTAGGCCTTGATCTTCCTGTGAAGATTGCTCCTTTCCAGGCCTATCGCCTCCGCCGTTTTCTTGACGTTCCACTTGTTTTCCGCGAGTTTCTTCGCAATATAGTCCTTCTCAAACAGCTCTTTTGCCCCCCTGAGAGAACCCTCATCCTCCGAGGAGTCGGGCCGCCGGCTGAGCCGGTGGTTTTCCTTCGACAGGGGCGGTATATCATCAGCTGTGATGATATCCGACGGTGATGTGATCACCAATCGCTCCATGATATTCTTCAATTCCCGTACATTGCCGGGCCAGGTATGCTCCATAAGTACGGCAAGGGCATCATCGGCAATATGTTTCTCCGTCTTTGCCTCCTTACGCGAGAAATCCCTGACAAACTGACGTGCCAGGAGGGGAACATCCTCTATCCTGTCTCTGAGCGGGGGAACCTCAAGGGGGATCACATTTAACCGGTAATATAGGTCCTGTCTGAACCGTCCATCCTCCATCTCATTTTCCAGGTCCTTATTGGTCGCAGCGAGTACCCGCACGTCTGTACCGATAACCTTTGTTCCGCCCACCCGTTCGAACTTTTTTTCCTGCAGGATCCTAAGGATCTTCGCCTGGGCCTTCAGGCTCATGTCGGCAACCTCGTCGAGAAAGATGGTCCCCTTGTTCGCAAGATCGAACTTCCCTCTCTTCTTCTCGGTGGCCCCGGTAAATGCCCCCTTCTCGTGCCCGAACAGCTCGCTCTCTATCAGATCTTCGGGTATCGCCGCACAATTCACCTCTATAAATGGGTTATTGGCGCGGCTGCTCTGCCGGTGTATCGATCGGGCAACGAGTTCCTTCCCCGTACCATTCTCGCCCATAATCAGGATCCATGCATTGGTGGGCGAGATGATCTGTATCATCTCCCTCAATTCAATAATCGCCTTGCTTTTTCCGTCGATTTTGTGAACCTGTTCATTTTTTAACAGCCTGTTTTCCTCCTCCAGGCGTACAATGTCCAAGGCGTGATTGACGGAAAGAACGATCTTATCAAGAGACAGGGGTTTCTCCACAAAATCAAAGGCCCCCAGTTTTGTCGTCGCTACCGCCGACTCAACCGTTCCATGCCCGGATATCATGATAACCTGCATCTGAGGGTACTTTCCCTTGATACGTTTCAGGGTCTCAATGCCGTCGATTCCCGGGAGCCATATATCCAGAAGGACAAGGCTGGGAAGCTCCTCTTCAATGATATCGAGGCACTCCTCTCCGCTTCGCACGGTCAGAACCTCGTAGCCTTCATCCGAGAGTATCCCCTCCAACGACTGGCAGATACTCTCTTCATCATCCACAACCAGTATCGTCTCGTTCATATTTCTCCTATGCTACGGGCAGTTCAATGGATACGATTGTTCCCCCCTGTATGTTGTCCATTACGTTAACGGAACCATTATGATCAGATATTATGGAACTCACTATGACAAGGCCAAGCCCGGTACCCGCCTTTTTCGTGGAAAAGTAAGGTTCAAACAGTTTCATCTTGTCTTCCGGCGAGATGCCGAGGCCATTATCCCTGACATCCAGCTTGACACTCCTGTGACTCTTATCATACTGGGTGCTGATTTCAACCTTTCCATCATGGTCCACCGATGATACGGCCGCAACCGCATTGTCCAGGAGATTGACCATCGCCCTTTTTATCTGTTCCGCATCGATATTGAGCAAGGGGATACTGGCATCCTTCCTGAAATCAAACGCTATATCCTTGCGGGCATCCTGGAAAAGGATGACGGAGTCTTCAATAACCGCATTCAGATCATTGGGAGAAGGATTCGTCTCCGGCATTCTCGCGAACTGCGAGAATTCATTGACCAGATTTTTCAAGATCTCCACCTGATCTATGATGGTCTTGGTACACTCATGAAATACGGAATCCGTTTTCCCCTCGATCTTATCCCCGTATTTTCGCTGCAGCCTCTCGGCACTCAGTTTGACGGGCGTCAGGGGATTTTTGATCTCATGTGCTATCCTCTTTGCGGCCTCCCTCCACGCGGCGATTCGCTCGGTCTTCTGAAGCTGGGTGATGTCTTCAAATACCGCCACGATCCCCATATAGTTGTTATCGTCGTCTCTCAGGATTGTTGCCGATACCAGGATTGCCATCACGCTATCCTTGACTATCAACTGAATCTGTCTCTCTACAAAACCGCCATCGTTTACATGCAACTCCTCGAGAAGTTCTCCTACCACCCCCATGTGTTCAGGCTTCAGGACATCTTCATATCTCCTGTTGAGGATTTCCTCACTGTTTATGCCCAGCATCTTTTCGGCTGCCCTGTTTATGGTGCTGATCACATTGTTCCTGTTTATGGAAACAACACCGGCCGAAACGTTACGAAGGACGGTTTCCATGTATTTCCTGCGTTGTTCGAGGTTTATGTTGGCCTGTCTCAATTCAAGGCTGTTTTCCTTCAGATCCTTCGTCATCTGGTTAAAGGAATCCGCCAGTACCCCTATCTCATCTTCCGCCAGAACATCTATGTGGTAATCGAGGTTGCCGTTGGCCACCGCATGTGTCGCCTCGGCAAGCTCCTGTACGGGAACGGTGATTCCCTTCGCCAGGAAGAGACCAAACCACATTGAGGAAAAGACTATCAGGAGGGTGACGATGAAAAGCGTAACGGTGTAACTGATTTTTATCGGATTTTTTAACAGTTTAAGCTGTCTGTAATCCTCAGACGTCCTGGAGATTATGGACATTTTGTCAATCAATTCCTTGTCTATATAATAACTGACGGCGATGACCCCGATGACCTCCTTAGGACTGAAGTTGGAATAGAGCGGGGCTATTCCGCTTATCATGTCTCCCCCCCCCACGGAGCTGACTATTGAAAGGTCCTTCCCCATAAAGGCATCTTCCAGGACCCGGGGTGAAAAGCGGGGGGGAAGAATATCGGGATTGTCTGGATCTTTGAGAAACAGATCCTCGTCTCTGTTATCAAAGCGAACAGCTATGGATCCAAGATTAAGATACCTCTGCCGCTGTGTCAAAAACGCCTTCAGATATTCTGACTGCTCTTTTTCATATAACTTGTTGTCTGTTATCTCAGCCCCGATCTGGAGGGCATAGTACTTCGCATTATCGGAAAACTTCTGATAGTAATCCTGGGCAACCTCAAGGGACAGATTAAATGCCCTGCCCATCTTTATGTCAAACCGGCTGTCTATGCTGTATGAGAGAAACTGAATGGAAACCAGGAAAAGGATGACCGTGGGTATGAGGGAAAGGATCATAAAGGCGACGACAAGTTTCGTCCTCAGCTTCGACCCCAGGATCCCCCGTCTTCGTTCAAATATAAGCTTGGTCAAATTCCGTGCGATCAGGAAGATAAGAAAGATGATAAGGATCAAATTGATATTGATCAGGCCGAAGATCAGTACCTCATTGGATATCGGCAGGAGGACCTCTATGGTGGAAAGATGACTTTCTATATAGGTGAGAACAATGATGACGGCTATGACAACCAGTATTGCGATGCGCTCTCTGCGGCGCTTTTTTAATTCATCAGCGTTCATCTATCTACCACTGCGCCAGATATTTTATTAGCCTGAAGGCTGTAGCCTGAAGGATACTGTGATCAATCTATCCCCTAAAAACTTTCAGCTTTCAGCCTTCAGCCTATCCTCCTGAGCAGTTACCATTAATATACAAAGTCTTGTCTTGCCCAGTCGGTTTCAAAATCCCACAGGGACACGAAGAAGAAGACATACTCCAGATGCAGCGGTAGACGGACCTCTTCAAGTTTTGCCTTCACTCGCAGATAGTACGACTCCCCTTTTGTCAACTGCTTCAAAGGTATAAATGCAATGCCGTTCAGTTCCGACATCGCGATCTCCGCCTCTGAGAATTCCTTGAACTGCTCCGGTTCCTTCCCCCCTTCGGCAAAGAGAACGTACAGGATCTTTTTTATATTGTCGTATTTGATGGCGTGCCTGACCTCAAGAAGGGATATCTTCTTATCAAACCACCAGCGCCGCTCCTGGCATACTTCCAGGACAAACGTGAAGGTGGTCGGGATTCCGGCAAGTATCGCCTCTTCCATCTTTTCTGTAAAGGAGTTTTCCAGTTTGAGGTACACGAGGAGATTATCAGCCGTGTTGCTTATAAGCAGATCCGTGACCTTTGCTTCCGCCGCAAATGATTGTACCGGCAAAATAAAAAGGCATAATAATATTAAAAATTTGCAACTGCGCATAAAGCTGATTCTCCGGCCCGTCACGTCTGACAGTCCCGCAGGACGTCAAACTCCAGTGCCGAAATATACTAAGGAAAGGAAGCCCAAAAAGCAAGGCTTATCTGGAGGGTGAATGGATTATGGGCTGGCTAATCCCCGGTAAGGGGTGAATTTTTATCTGGTGACTCATCTGGGCGGGCATCGACAATCTCATC
>JAUSPK010000093.1 GCA_030655735.1 Syntrophales bacterium
GCCCGGAGAAGCAGCTCAAACTCCTGAAGGCCATCCTGGATCTGTATACGAAGGGCGCGGAACTGGTGAAGGGCGGAACGACCACCAAGGAGATAGCCGCGCTGGAGGTGGTCTCGGAGATGGTACGGCTCAAATCCGAGATCCCGAACAACGAACTCGAACGGATCGACGACTACCGAACACGGCTCGCGCAGGGGCTCGATTCGCTGAAAGAACGCAAAGGAGAGGTATAAATATGGCCGCTGAGATTGAGTACACGAACCTTTCCGGGATCTCCGGTCCGTTGATCTTCGTCGAGGGTGTCAAGGGTGTCGGCTTCGGCGAGATCGTGGAGATCCGGGACGGCTCATCCGAGATACGGATAGGACAGACCCTCGAGGTGGACGAGGACCGCGCCATCGTCCAGGTCTTCGAGGGGACGAGCGGGCTTTCCGTCAAGGATACACGGGTCACCTTTGTGGGAAAGTCGCTCGAGATCCCCGTGCATCGCGACATGCTCGGGAGGGTCTTTGACGGGCTGGGGAGGCCCATCGACGACGCCCCCCAGGTAATCACGGACAACATGATGAACGTGAACGGCCTGCCGGTCAACCCCTGGAGCCGGGAATACCCGCGGGACTTCATCCAGACCGGGATATCCGCCATCGATGGGATGAATACCCTTATCCGGGGCCAGAAGCTCCCCATATTTTCCGGGAGCGGCATGCCGCACAACCTGATTGCGGCCCAGATAGCACGGCAGGCGAGGATTCTGTCCTCCGAGGAGGAGTTCACCGTCATCTTCGCCGCCATGGGGGTGAAGTTCGACATGGCGCGCTTCTTCATCGATTCCCTCGAAGAGTCGGGCGTCCTCACGCACTCGGCCATATTCCTGTCCCTCGCCGACGCCCCCTCGATCGAGCGCCTCATCACCCCCCGCGTGGCCCTGACGCTGGCCGAATACCTCGCCTTCGAGGAGGGGATGCACGTCCTCGTCATCATGACCGACATGACGAACTACTGCGAATCCCTCCGGGAGCTGTCCAGTTCGAGGGGCGAGATCCCCTCCCGGAAGGGCTACCCCGGCTACCTCTACAGCGATCTCGCGGCCATATACGAGCGCGCCGGCAGACTGAAAGGCGTCAAGGGTTCGATCACACAGGTCCCGATCCTTACCATGCCGAGCGACGACATCTCCCACCCCGTGCCCGACCTGACGGGATACATCACCGAGGGGCAGATCGTCCTGGAGCGCGAGCTCTTCAACAAGGGGATATATCCCCCCATCGCGGGCCTTCCCTCGCTCTCCCGTCTGATGAAGGACGGGATCGGAGAAGGCCGGACACGGAAGGACCACGCCCAGAACGCGGCCCAGCTCTTCGCCTCCTACGCGAAGGTCAAGCGCATACGGGCCCTCGCGGCCATCGTGGGGGAGGAGGAACTCTCCGAACTCGACAAGCTCTATCTCAAGTTCGGGACCGCCTTCGAAGAGCAGTTTCTCAGCCAGGGGCATGAGGAGAACCGCTCGATCATCGAGACGCTCGATCTGGGGTGGCAGATGCTCTCACTGCTTCCGAAGGAGGAGCTGTACCGTGTGTCCATGGAAGAGATACAGCGGTACTACATACCGCAGGCTGAGGAGAAATAATGCCGACGATAGATGTCCCCCCCACCAAATCATCGCTGAGAAAGATCAAGGAAGACCTCTCGTTCGCGTACGAGGGGTACGACCTCTTGAATCAGAAGCGCGAGATCCTGGCCATCGAGATCATGCGGCACATCGGCGAGATACGGAAGATGGAGGCCGCCCTTTCGGGTGTTCTGGGTGAGGTCTACGCGGCCTACCGGACGGCGGCCGTCGGGATGGGATCGGAGACAATTACGCTGAAGAGCTGTTCCGAGAAGCGGTCCTACTTCTTCCACATGGAATTTACCAAACTGATGGGGCTCAAGCTCCCGAAGATCAGGCTCTCATTCAAGCGGCCCCGGCTCACGGCCACCCTGCCGGGGACGACCGCCGCGTATGACGTGGCGAAGGAGAAATCACGCAAAGCGCTCGAGGTGCTCGCCGAATACGCGACCCTCACCAAGGCGATCATGATGCTCTCCCGGGAGCTGAAGAAGGTGCAACGGCGGGTCAATGCCCTCGAGAAGATATTCATCCCCCAGCGTGAGGAGGCGAAAAAGTACATCTCGGACCGGATCGAAGAGATGGAACGGGAGGAGATCTTCGTCAAGAAACTGATACGTCAGCGGGCATCGGGGGAGTGAGTCTATTTGTATCAGTTTTCCTTGTTTATATGAAATACGGGAAGTGTCCCTAGTTCTAGTTTTTCCAGCACATACGCGGACACCGAGGTCGAATTGGTCGGTTTTACAACATGCGACGGTTGTCCCGGCGGCAATATAGAATACGCGGGCGAAGAGATGGTAAAGAATGGGGCGGAGGTTATTCATCTGGCCACCGGCCTGGTCGTTGGTTATCCCCCCTGCCCGCACATAGATACCTTTAAGGCCTTTCTTGAAAAACGCTATGGCGTGAAGGTCGTGGTAGGGACACATCCCATACCGAAGAAGTATCTCGAAATGCACACGCATCTTGGAACATGGGATGACCCTGCCTGGAAGCCACGTATCGAGCCCACCATGGCGGATGAAGCGACCCGTGCGAGTTACGATTAAACCTGTTGAGAAATATTTGAAAGGTTCCCCAAAAATGATTGACACACTAAAACATTTACGATACGGAAAAAGCGGTTTTGAGGTGTGCAGTGGAAAATAAGAGATAACGAAAGAGTCTTAACTCTAAAAACCACGCCTTATCGAAACATATACACCATCTGTTACACGCAATGTCTTACCGAAACATGGTACGGGTTTATCAATCGAACTGAAAGGGAGGCACAGGTATGAGCCAGATAGAAACCGAGGTTCTGATTATCGGTGGCGGGATTGGTGGTGCTGCCATAGCCAGGGAACTATCCAGGTATAAGGTTGACGCGACCCTGGTTGAAAAGGGGATGGATTTTGGCCAGGGTATTACCAAATACAGTTCCACTATTATGTGCCAGGGGGCTAACGTTCTCGAGTTCAGGTCAGAGTATCATAACAGCCGGTTGGTCTGGGCAGGCATGCCCTTAATGGAGCCTCTGTGCCGGGAGCTTGATATACCCTTTAAGAGGATAGGATCGCTGGAACTGGTGGAAAATCAGGCAGGGATGCGTCATCCCGAAAAGATGATACGACGATTTAACGAATATAGGGGTAAATATATCCCTGCTGATACCGAGCCGCTTCAGTTTATTGACCGGGAGACCCTTCGCAGTTGGGAGCCCAATGTCAACAAAAAGTTTATCGGCGCCCTCTATGACCCTAATACAGCCGTCAATGACCCGGTTCGACTGACCATAGCCATGGTCGAGAATGCCAGGCGCAATGGGGTCAATACATTGCTGGATACCGAGGTGCTGGAGATATCGGCGGGAACCGATGACTTTGAAGTGCAGACCAATAACGGCTCTATCAAATGCCGGTACATTATCAATGCGGCCGGGGAATATGTAAACCAGCTGGCTCAGATGGCAAACGCCGATGATTTTGCCTTGTACCCGGTCAAGAGTTATCAGGCTGTCCTGGATAAGAAGATGGGCGGGTTAATCAATCACATGGTTCTTTCGACACAAAATGGCATGGTGAGTCCTACTGTCCATGGTAATTTGTTCTTTGGCATCTCCCCCGGGACACAACGGCTGGGTAAAGCGCATGACCACTCCACCGACAAAGAGCTGGCGGATACCGCATTGAGGCATGCCCAAACATTGGTGCCTGATGTATCAGCTAAAGACATCATTAATTCCTTTGTCGGATTTATTGTGTTCCGGAATTTTGAGATAGGATGGCACGAGTGTACGGTCGGTGTATCACGGTGGGTGCCTCGATTTATCAATGCCAGTATCGGCTTCCCCGGGATCTGCGCCGCCCCGGCGGTAGGTAAGGAGATGGTCGAGATACTGACCAAGGAGGGGCTTGAGTTAAAGGAGAACCCCCAATTCAGCCCCTATGAGAAGGCAATGCCTGATTTCAGCGAGCTTTCCGATGAGGAGAAAAAACAGCTTATCGCTCAGGACCCGAGATATGGACATGTGGTCTGTCGTTGTGAAACGGTAACGGAGGGGGAGATAGTCGAGGCTATCAAGAGGGGGGCGAGAACTCTCGATGGGGTTAAATTCCGATGCAGACCGGGTATGGGGCGCTGTCAGGGCGGTTTCTGCGGCCCCAGAGTAACCAAAATTCTGGCACGTGAGCTGGGCGTCCCTGAGGAAGAAGTAACGAAGAAGGGCGGCAAATCCCGGAATCTGCTGTACAAAGGCAAGGAATTACTGGAGGCGCAACAATGAAACTGCAAGACGTAGATGTAGCCGTAATCGGAGCCGGGCCGGCCGGCATGGCTGCCGCGATCAAGGCCAGGGAAGCGGGGGCTGAAAATGTAGTTATCATGGAGCGGGCGGAAGAATTGGGCGGCCTGCTGCATCAGTGTGTGCATAACGGCTTTGGCTTGCTCTATTTTAACCAGGACCTCACCGGCCCGGAATATGGGCATCGCTTCATCGAGAAGGTTATGGATACCGGGGTACAGCCGCTGTTAGAAACAATGGTAGTCAGGCTTGACGCGGACAGGCAGATCGGCGCGGTCAATACCCGGGAGGGCTACATTAGCTTCAGACCCAAGTCCATCGTTCTGGCTATGGGCTGCCGGGAGCGAAGCCGGGGGGCGCTCAATATCCCCGGCACGAGGCCGGCCGGCGTGCTTACTGCCGGAACAGCCCAGCGGTTTGTCAACGTTGAAGGCTTTGTTCCGGGCAAGAAGATAGTGATTTTGGGCTCGGGTGACATCGGGATGATAATGGCTCGCCGCCTGACGCTGGAAGGAGCTCAGGTGGAGGCGGTGGTGGAGATACTCCCCTATATAGGCGGTTTGATCAGGAATGAGGTGCAGTGCCTGCATGATTTTGAAGTACCTCTGTTCCTGGAGCATACCGTTACCCGAATTCATGGTGAACAGCGGGTAGAGGCCGTGACTATAGCCAGGGTGGATGGCAGGAGGAACCCGATTGCCGGCACGGAGAGAACGATAGCGTGTGACACGCTCCTGCTGTCGGTTGGTCTTATTCCGGAAAATGAGCTGTCATTGATGGCGGGGATACGATTAGACCCGGTTACCGGAGGGGCTTTTGTCGATGAGATGAGACAAACGACCACTCCCGGTGTGTTTGCGGGTGGAAACGTGCTTCATGTCCATGATCTTGTTGATAACGTTTCCTGGGAAAGTGAGCTGGCCGGGGAGAGTGCCGCCAGATTTGCCGTAGAAGGAAAGCAGAACGGAAGGGGGGAGATCAGCGTAAAGGCGGGGACGAACATCAGATACGTTGTCCCCCAGACCATCAGCGGTCAAAGGGAGACAACCCTCTACATGAGGGTAAACGAGCCGGAGGAAATGGTTAGGATTAAAGTAGGCGACATTATGACCA
>JAUSPK010000112.1 GCA_030655735.1 Syntrophales bacterium
GAATCGCTATCGGCAATTCGCAGAGCACGTGCCGTTGAGGCTGTTGTTTCTCTCCAGCGAAAGTCTGCGGAGAACGAAAAAGATAAAATTTCGATAGATGAAATCAATTCCGAAATTAAATCTGTTCGTGAAGCGCGCGCATGATGGACGTTGTCATTGACACCAATGTTCTTGTCGCAGGTCTTTTATCGCCGTTCGGAGCTTGTGGTAAAATCGTACGCATGATCTCAGCCGGTGAAATTATACTTTCTTTCGATGCACGAATTCTATTAGAATACAATGAGGTTCTGCGACGTCCAAAGTTTGGTTTTGAAGAAGAAAAGATAGCCGCGTTTCTTGACTATATTGTATATCGTGGTCGAACTGTTGCGCCTTCCCCCTTGTCCCATTCTCTTCCTGATCCAGATGATGAACCGTTTCTCGAAGTTGCTCTTGCAAGTCATGCTGTATGTCTTATAACCGGAAATCAAAAACATTTCCCTGCTGAACGATGCCAAGACGCTAAAGTCATTTCACCCAACGAGTTTTTAATTTTTTTCAAAAACCAACAAACAGAAAAGAACCGCATAACAAAACGCTCAACCAAGACGCGCAAAAAACCGCGCGCCCGTTAGCTTCCACGTTAGGCTACAAGGTACAATGAGATACGTAACAACAACATTGGTCATTTTCTTGGTTTTGCTTGTGAGTTGTTCTAATTCAGATCAGCACCTGCAAAAACTATCGCAAGATATTTTTTCGCAAAAGACATGGAAGCCACCACTACCTCCAAATGAGTTCAAATCCGATGGTTGCTCGTGTTGGCCTGACAATGATTGGATAGATTGCTGTGTAGAGCATGATGCTATTTATTGGATGGGAGGCACCAAGGAGGAAAGAAAGCAAGCAGATATAGCTCTTCAAAAATGTGTAAGCCAAAAGGGCCATCCATATACTGGCAAGATTATGTACTATGGTGTCCGCGTAGGGGGAGTATATTGGCTGCCGACTCCTTTCCGGTGGGGTTTTGGCTGGAGCTACCCTCAGTATGGGCCACCTAATAAGGAATATTAAATGAGTTCCGGAACGGAATTCGGGGGACAGAATTCGGGGGACACAATACTTAATTTGCCCAACCAGTCAATCAACCCAACGCCTGCTAAATAGGTGCTAAATAGGGACAGCGCCCTTTTTTCGTTATAAACCACACCCCCTTCGGACTTACACCGGCTGTTATGCCTCTACCCCATCCCCAATATCATTCAAAAAAGGGCGCTGTCCCTATTTAAAACGCCCCCAGCTGGCAGGAAGATATCTTGACATGCAGCGCTTCACAGGCGCAGGCCACGTCCATTTTGGCTAACCCTAACCTCTTCGCGATCTCCCAGGATGAAAGGCAGGGTAGGCGGCCGTGGGTCAGTGATTCCCGTATGGCGCCTTCCAGTTCAGACGAAACCTCATCAGCCGGTTTCACTATCCTGCTCTCAGGGGCATATCCGAAGAGCCCCATCTGGCATCTGGTTAACCGCGCCTCCATCAGGTCAACGGCCATGCCCACTTCGGCAGGTGTCGTTTTTAAGTCACTCGCGATCTTATGCATAGCAGCGCATGTAATATGGCCATCTTTAACCTTACCCCTCACCGCTTCCGCAATCTCGGGAGCAGGCTGGACCCCTGCGCCATGTTTGGCGGCATAATGTCCCGCGTCTTCGTGTGTCATGATATTCCTCCCAGCAAGGACCGCCTCAAAAAGGTCACACCTCGCCGACAACGTAAGGTCGAGGTTTTACATACCTGTCAATAGTTCATATAGTGAAAGGGCTCTATCGCGGAGAGCGCCGTGGCGTCCAGCGTCTCAAGGCCCGCATCCTTGAGTATCTCCTGTGTCTTCTCAAGTTGGTCGACGTCGATCACAAAGACCGCCTGCTTGCGGCTTTCCAGGACAAACCCATAGGCGTTCTCTACATTGATTCCATTATCAAGGAGGAGCTGAACCAGCCTGTCAAGTCCGCCAGGCCTGTCCTCGATCACGACCGCGATCACCTCCTTCATGCTCACGGTCAATCCTTCTCTCTCCAGGATGGAGCGCGCACCCTCCGGGTCATCCACCAGGACATTAATCACCCCGAACACATCGGAGGTGGCGATGGTGATGGCGCGTATGTTGATCTTGCCCCTTCTCAGGATACCGGTTACCTTCGCCAGCCTGCCCGGCTTATTCTCCGCGAATATGGAAAGCTGATAGGCAATCATCCCTCTACTCCTCTCTGTTATCAATAACCCTGACCGCCTTCCCTTCGCTCTTGGGGAGGGTGCCGGGCTCAACCAGTTCGACCTTCGGGGTTATCAGGATATCACTCTTCAGATCTTCAACTATCCTGCGCCGCAGGCCTTCAAGCTGCTTCAGGTCGCCGGAGAAAAACTCCTTCTGTACCTCGACCTTGACTATCATGAGATCGTTGAATCCTTCCCTCTCCAGAATAATCAGAAAATTCGTCCCGACACCCGGGACATCCATCAGTCTCTTCTCTATCTGGATGGGGAATATATTGACCCCCTTGAGGATCAGCATATCGTCCGTTCTTCCCTTGATCCTCTCTATCCGCCTGTGCGTCCTGCCGCATTCGCAGGGCCCGGGAATAATCCACGTGAGGTCTTTCGTCCGGTACCGCAGTATGGGCATCCCCTCTCTCAGGAGGGTCGTCATCACAAGCTCCCCCTCTTCGCCATCCGCAACGGGTTCAAGGGTGTCCGGATTGATGACCTCCAAGATGAAATTATCTTCCCAGACGTGCATCCCGTTTTGGTACGGGCATTCAAAGGCCACGCCCGGGCCGTCCATCTCCGACAGGCCGTAGGAATTATACGCCTTGAGACCGTAGAACTCCTCTATCTTGTCCCTCGTTTTTTCCGAATGGGGCTCCGCCCCCAGAAAGGCAATCGCAAGCTGCGTGTCGCTCTTCGGATCAACCCCCACATCTTCAAAGACCGACGACAGGTGGAGCACGTAGCTGGGGATGATATGTATGGCCGTTGTCCCGAAATCCTGCATCAGCTGTATCTGCCGTTTGCTGTTCCCGGAGCCCGCGGGGATAATCAGCGCCCCCACCCTCTCCGCGCCGTAGTGAAACCCCAGTCCACCGGTAAAGAGGCCATAGGTCATCATGTTCTGAAAGACATCGCTCTTGCGCATCCCAGTCATGTACATGGAACGGGCCACGATATTGGTCCACTCGTTTATATCTTCAAGGGTATGAAAGATAACCGTCGCCCTGCCGGTTGTCCCGGAAGAGGAATGCATCCTCACCAGGTCATCCTTGGGAACAGCGAGAAACCCGTAGGGCCAGTGATCCCGGAGGTCATCCTTCGTCGTAAAGGGAATCTTCCTGATATCCTCCAGGGATGTTATATCGTTCGGATCGAGGCCTATCTTCCTGAACAGGTCCCCGTAAAAGACGGAGTCGGACGCCTTCGCCACGCTCTTTTTCAGCCTCTCGATCTGGAGCGCTTCCAGCTTCTCTCTCGGCATCGTTTCAATATCTTCTTCCCAGTACATCGTATTCTCCTCCGCATCAACAGTGTCCGCGCACTATACAATCCGGGGTTCAATTTATCAAGTCCAATCATTTCGGGTCGAGGACTATCCGCCTATCCTTCTATCTCGGGGGAGGCCTCGGGATCAAAGGGATTCATCCTGACAGCCAGCGAGAAGAGGTGGGGGTAACTGGTCCTCAGGTGTCTCATATAGTCCACCCACTGGGCGATCAAGGCGGCATAGGCCCTCTTGATATCGACCTCGATATGTCGACGGTCGGCATCAGTCAGGGCCTCCACATCTTCCCGGTACAACAGTTCCTCGGCCAGGTGGAATATCGCCCACAGGAGGCTTGCAAAGCTGTCATGCTCCAGAAGATTTGCATTCTGGATCAGGACCAGCATGAAGGGACGCTTGTCCAGAAAGAAATCCTGCAGTGCCTTCAGGTCGCCCCTTCGCACATCGATATCGGATTGATACCCCTCGCATCCCCCGCCCTTGCCCAGCCAGTCCTCGAAGCAGGCAAGCCCCTCCCTCACCTGACCGGCATTCCTGTCGAACCCGGAGAAGATCCTGAGCAGTTCCGTGCCGATTTCGCTGAAGAAGGCGCCTATGACCATGTTCAGTTTGTACAGTTTCGCCTTCCGGTCGCGGTAATCGAGAAGTTCATGGATGATCATGGTAACAATCAATACCTCGATAAAGACAAAGGCGATATCTCCCACCAGGAAGATAAAGAGGTGGTGGGGATCCCTGAAGGTCAGATAATGAAAAACGTAAACAAGTGCCGAAAGACACAGAAGCGCCACGCCCCAGAGTATCTTCCATCTGTCAATCTTCATCGGTTATGGTCCTTTCTGCAGTGCTTTGTAGTGGGCCCATATCAATCGGGAGGTCAACACCGGCGTTTTTCCAGATCCCCGGCCTCGTCAGTATAAAATCGTATCGAACCGGATCATCGGGGACCATCTCCCTGAATGAGTCCGTAATCTCCAGCGCCGTCCTCATGTTAGCCTGCCTGCGCCTCGTGAGCCCCAGCCCAAGACACACCCTGTGCATATGGGTATCGAGGGGGATGACCAGTGCCGACGCCGGGACATCATACCAGCCGCCGGGGTCTATATCATCGTTGCGCACCATCCAACGAAGAAAAAGGTTCAGCCTCTTGCACGCGCTCCCCTTTGCGGGCGACGGGAGCAGGCTGTTTCGACGGCTCGTGAGTTCTACTCTCAATTCCTCCACAAAGCGGGTAAGTGCCGGGGCGACCGTCTGTGCCCCCCGTTCAAGAACACTACTGAAACAGGCGTGAAGGGAACCGTACTTCGCGACAACATTTTTTACACCGATGAGCATCGCGGCCATTTCATCCCCTGTCGTAAACCGGTGTCTGAAACCGGAAAACGTCCTGCCCAGTGATTCGGTCGAGGCATCCCTGATAAAACGGGAGGGGGACGGAGACATCTTGGCCAAAACGCCCTCAATGCTCCTCTTTATCTGCAGGACCCTCCCGTACGCGAGAGATGACGCGACAAGGCCGACAATCTCCCGATCGGCAGGGTCTTCGCAGGGGTACAGAAATTCGAGCGGATCGGGTCTTACAAATTCGCGCCTGTTGTAGCGCTCATACAGACGCTCAAGTTGTTCGGTTATTGTTTCAGTCAATACTCTCGAATCTCCGCAGGGGTTACTCCCTGCCCTCCTTTTCCCACCGGGAAGTATCTGATTGACTGACCGAGCCTAGCACACCCCTGAGGTTCCCGGCCGTTCACCGATACCGCCCCCACAGAGATCCCGCGCGGAGGAACTCAGCCCCTCACAAAATTCCCCTCCGGCATGCCTCGACAGGAAGGTCTTTACCGGTACGCCTTGATCTTGTCCAACAGCACCTGTTCCGGCATCGCACCGATGATATCGCCTACCTTCTCTCCGTCCTTGAAGACCAACAGATCGGGTATGGAGCGGATACCGAACTTCGTTGAGGTCTTTGGATTGCTGTCCACATCAAGCTTGGCGAAGACGATATCCCCCTTGTGGTCTTTCGCAAGTTTATCAATGACCGGGCCCATCATCTTGCACGGACCGCACCATTCCGCCCAGCAGTCGACAACCAGGAGGGCGTACTTTTTTATTGCCTCATCAATGGTGCCATCAGTCACCTCAACCGGACTATCCGGACTATCTGCAAATGTTCCCATATCTCTCCTCCTCATTTTATTATTTCTTCCCGGCGACACCGAAAAGAAAGCAAAACCACAACCGAACGCAATCCGCTTCGCCTCTCATCCTATTCGGCGCCGTGCCGCTGTTCCTCTTCAATCAAGGCCAGGACACTGTGTATAAACTCAGGTCTCTTCAGGTAATAACACCTCATATTCTTTTCCTTGCGGCAGGCAACAATCCCCTGTTTTTTGAGGATCGTAAGGTGCTGTGATATATTTGCCTGACTCGCCTGCACCCTGTTCTCCACCGCACCCACACACAGTTCCCCCTGCGTCAGCTCTCTCACGATCCGGAGCCGCGTGGGATTCCCCAATGTTTTGAAAAAATCAGACACCTTCTCGTAGTCCACTCCGCTTATAGATCCTTTCTATATAAGGATGAAGATATATTCTAGTTTCGTAATATACCAATCCCCCTCCCGTTTGTCAAGCGGGCAGAGCTCTCACTCATGAAAGAGGTGTGGCTAAGCGGGTTTGTCCTCACCTGCCCAGTTTTTCAAGCTCCTCCACAATCGACTCAAGAAATGGCCGTCTGTTGATGTCGTGCACGTCTATATACCGAATGACCCCTCCCTTATCGATGATAATGACCGCCCGCTCCGCCGTCCCATCGGAACGAAGCACGCCGAAGGTATCGGCGACCTTCCCATGGGGCCAGAAATCGGAGAGCACCGGGAACCAGAGCTTCCCCATCTGATTTGTCCACGCAAAGAGAGTCGGGATATTGTCAACGGTAATCCCGAGGAGTACGGCATCATGCTGGCCAAAGAGATCCTGGAGGATGGCGTACCCCGGCCACTGATCGGAACAGACGGGGGTCCACGCGGCGGGGACAAAGGAGATCACAACATGCCTCTTTCCGTGATACTGCGAGAGGGTCACCTTCTCCCCCGAAATCGCGGGAAGCGTGAAATCGGGAGAGATTTCTCCCACCTTGACGCGCAGAACGCTGTCCGTGGGCTTGAGTTTCCCGGTCTGATAGATATTCCCCTTAAAGGCCTCCGACAGGCCATATGCGCTTACCGCACCGGCCAGCACCACCAATAACGACAACAAAACAACCTTGCATATCTTCATGAGCCCACCCCCTCTATTTCAGACCGGAAAGCCGAAGGATCTCTTCCAGAAATGCGCCGACATCTTCAAATCCTCCCAGCTTTGAATAAAACACCCGGGCAGCGCCCTTCTCGATCCTGACCCCTATGAAATAGGGCGTCCTGACCTCCCCCAATGTTACATGAGTCTGGAAATCCCTGTCCGGGGTGAGGGGGAACGGAACCTGATATTTCTCCCTGAACACCTTCAGCTCATAGGAGGAATTCCCCGCCCCGATCCCTATCAACTTTATCCTTCCCTTCAGCTTCGGGTCACCCTCTATCAGCCGGTACAGCTCGTTAAGATTGGGCGCCTCCTTCTGACAGAAGGGACAGTACATGCTCATGATCTCAAGAATGACCACGTCTGCCTTCACCTGCTGTACCTCAAAGAAATCTCCGGCCGACAGGCCAAGGTATGCCCTGTGCTGTCGTTCCGCCGGGACGACAAGTTTCATCTCAGGCATCTGGTCCCCGCTCGCCGGCGGCTGCGCCGCTGAGGCGTACAGGGACGAGATTACGGCAACCGCCACCACCATACATTGAACAAACCTTTTCATTGTTTTCCTCTTTTCTGTTGTTATCTCTTGCCGTTACACAATTCTTACGCCCATACCGCATCAGGCCCCGTCAAGCACTGGAGACTCCGTTCTTCGATACCAGGAGACGGGATCCGTCAGAAATTCTTCGCTATCCTTCAGGGACAGATAGTGCTCCCGTTCCATGGAGCTGAGGAGATCAAAGAAGGCCCTCTCGTTCGTATCGGACGAGCCGTCCCTCAGGTCGGCGTAGTGCTGTATCCCCCGCGCCTCAAAATCGATGGCGATCCGGATCGCCTTGACGTCATCATCATCACCGGGCGGCACATCACCCCCTCCGCCAACGGTCTTATTGAACAGATCTCTGACGGTGCTCTTCCTGACGGCAAGACGGACCGTATCCGGCCACTTTTTCTCTTTTTTCCACCGACCATGAAGCTCCTTCAGTCTCTCGTAGTGCTCCAGTTCATCATCCGCTATCTGTTCAAACATGGCCCTGCCCAGGGGGTTTTTCGTCCTCCTGGCGTTTTCGATATAAAATTCCCGCTCCCTCTTTTCGTTCTCCAGGGCAACCTCCAGTGAATTCAACCGTCCACCCTTACCTTTCATTATAGACTCCTTTCTTTCACGGCACATACCATGATGTTATCTCAGTGCTTCGTGTATGCCTCTACATCCACCTTGCCCCCGAAAAACCGGTACACCCACCCCTGATACACGGCGATGATCGGGATGAAGACCAGGACCACGCCCAGCATGATCTTCAGGGCCATGGGGCTGGAGGCGGAACCATAGGCAGTCAGGCTGAAGGTGGCACTCAGGCTGGACGGGAGCAGGAGGGGATAAAGTCCCACCACCCCGAACATGACAATAGAAAAAATGGATGCGCAGGACGCAACCCACGCCTTGAAACACTCAGCCCTTTCAATCCAGACCCGGGTCATGAACAGGGCCGCCACGGCAATCAGAGGAATTGCCACGAGGACCGGTCTTTTAAGGTATATAGCGTACAGTTCGGTCTGAAATGCGGTCAGGATCAGGAAGGCCGCCGCTGCTACCAGGGCCGCGGGCCAGATCCGTGACGCCGAGCGCACCGAACGCACCTGCAGGGGGCCGTCCGTCTTGACCGCAAGCCAGAGGGCGCCATGTAACAGGAACAGAAGGAAAAAGAGAAGGCCCCCCACGAGGGCATACGGACTGAACAGGGTAAGGAAGGTGCCGTGGTAGATCCCCTCCCCGTCGATGGGAATGCCGCGAAAGATGTTCGCGAACACGACGCCGAAGAGAAATGCCGTCAGAAAACTGCCAAGGGCAAGGCACCCCCGCCACACGGCCTTCCAAACCGGCCCTCTCGCCTCCTCCCCCAGCTCAATGGAAACCGCCCGGAGGATCAGGGCAAAGAGAATCAGCATCAGCAGGGAATAGAACGAACTGAACATCACCGCGTAGAGGACGGGGAAGGCGGCAAAGGTGACGGCGCCGGCCG
This sequence comes from Syntrophales bacterium, assembly GCA_030655735.1. Classification (GTDB taxonomy): domain Bacteria; phylum Desulfobacterota; class Syntrophia; order Syntrophales; family UBA2210; genus UBA6078. The sequence continues at coordinate 8,853 of JAUSPK010000112.1, forward strand.
CCACAAGCCAGACCTCGTTGCCGTCCCAGAAGGGTCCCATGGCGAGGTAGACGGCTTTTCTGTCTCCGTCATCCTGTGCCAGGACCGGCTGCAGAACGCCAAGACCCAGGTCAAAGCCGTCCAGCATAAAATAGACGGCCCACAGAAATCCCCATATGCAAAGCCACACCGTCTCCAGCATGTCACCCCCTCCTCACCTCTTCTACAGCAGTATCTCCCTGTTCAGGCCACCGGCGTGCATGCCTGATCATCGTGAAGAGCGCGGCTACCGCGACCAGGGAATAGATGGCGACAAAGGCGGCAAGACTGAAAGCAACCTGGTTCGGCGCCACGGGCGAAACCGCATCCGCCGTCTTCATCAAGCCATATACAATCCACGGCTGCCTCCCCATTTCGGTCACCGTCCATCCCGCCGCGCACACGATATAGGGAAGCGGGATGGTATACACCAGGATCTTCAGGAAACGGGGGCTCCGGGCCAATCGGTTGCGCCTGAGCCACCCGTACAGGGTCAGCAGCACAAACAGCCCGCCGAGCATCACCATGATACGAAAGGCATAGAAGACAATCGCCACCGGAGGGAGTTCGTCCGCGGGAAGATCGTTCAGACCCGTCACCTCTGCGGCGGGGTCGTGGTGGGCAAGCAGACTCATGACCCCGGGGATGGGGGCAAAGGCCACCAGGTTCCCGTCATTGTTCATGCTCGGGATCACGAAAAGATACAGGGGGGCATACGTCTGCGTCTCCCAGAGCGATTCGAGGGCCGCCAGTTTCGCGGGCTGCTTTTCGGCCAGGTCGGCCCCGTGCATGTGTCCCTCAGCGACCACAAAGAGGGAAAATATCAAGGAGAAATAGAGTGCCGGTCGGAAGGATTTTATAAATATATGATGCCTCTTCAGGATGTGGTACGCGCTGATCCCCATCACGAAAAATCCGGACAGGACATAGGCCGCTCCCACCGTATGGAGAAAGGTCAGGACGGCATATTCCTGTGTTACCACACCGAGAAAATCCGCGATCTCGGCCCGCCCGTTCCGTATGACATATCCGACGGGATGCTGCATCCATGAATTGGCGATGAGTATCCACAGGGCCGAGAGGGTCGAGGCGCAGGCTATCATCCACATAACCGCCGCGTGCATCCGTGCCGACAGCTTTTTCCAGCCGAACACCCAGACGGCGAGGAAGGTGGACTCCAGAAAAAATGCCGCCGTGGCCTCAATGGCCAGGAGCGGGCCGAAGATGTCTCCAACATAGCGGGAATACCGGGACCAGTTCGTCCCGAATTGAAACTCCAGGGGGAGCCCCGTCACCACCCCTATGATAAAGTTGATGACAAACAGCCGCCCCCAGAATTGTGCCATGGCGCGGTAGTCTTCATCTCCCGTCTTTACATACAGGGTCTCTATGATCGCGATAAGGAAGGACAGGCCGAGGGTCAGGGGAACAAACAGAAAATGGAAATAGGTGGTCACGGCAAACTGTACCCTGGACAGCAGCAAGACATCCATCACGAACTCCCCCCCTCTCGATCAAAGTTCCCCCGGTTCGAGGTCGCGGCTCTACCAATCCCTACCACCGGACCGCGGTACGAGAAATCCCCTTCCCCGATCAGCCCACGAGCGACACCACTATTTTTTCCACAGCCCATGGATATTGCAGTATTCCCGGGCCGTTATCTGGTCGGCATCGATACAGAACTCCGCCTCCGGAAGATCGCCCGGCTTGAGGAAACGCTTGTACACCCTTTCTCCGGCGGTGGCCTCGATCCACTCGATGTAGTGCTTTTCCTCCATCGGATGCGGGACCTCGCCGATCTTTACCCTGAAGCCGCCTTCTATCTTCTCTATGACGGGGACGTGCTTTTCCAGGGCCGCGTCAACCGCCCCCTCTTTGAACAACTTCATCGGTTTTCCGCAGCATACGAGTTCTCCTTTGCCCCCGTGCAACATCTCAACGATGTTTCCACACACCTCACACTTATAGATCTGGTGTTTCTCCGGCATCTCTTTTCCTCCTTCTACGAGTATTCTTCCCTCATCTTCGAAAGGACCTTGAAGTGTCTCCTCTCTTCATTGATGATCCTGTCGATGGATTCATGCTGATTTTTGGCGATAAACCCTTTTATTTCATGGTAATACAGGATGGAATCGACCTCGCGATCGATCGCAAAATCGATAGCGGAGAGGGTGTTGGTGATCTTGGTCAGCGCCGCATCCATTGCCTCTTTCTTGAAGATAAGGTTATTGTCGGCATAGTTGTGGAGATAGATGCCGTATTCTCCGGGGTAACTCTCCGGGGGTGCCTGGGTTTCTATCCTGGAGAGCATTTCCTTAAAGAGAGTCCTGTGCTCATCCTCCGCACCGGCAAGCCAGCCAAACATCTCCTTTGCTTTTTCTTCCTTCGCTACCTGCACCGCATACCGATAGAAACTGGCCCCATTTTCTTCTATCCTCATGGCAATCTGGAAAACATCCCCTGCCTCAACCTGGCTCCCCATGTCGTCCTCCTCTTTCTTATTCGAAACTGGCAAATTTTTCTTTTTTTACACCACAGATCGGGCACTGATCGGGCACTGCCCCGTCGGAGACGTAGCCGCAGACCGTACATACATAGTAGGTCGTCTGCCGCTCCTCGAGGAGATCGCCCATGGCCTCCTTATAGATCTTCGCGTGCACATCCTCCACGTCCTTTGACTGGCTGAAATAGAGTGCGGAAGCCCTGTCGCCGGCCTCTTCCGCTATTTTTACGAATTCACCGTATGCCACCCCCGCAACCTTCTCTTCGGATTCAAAGCTCTCCGCAAGGTTCTTCTCGGTGGTTCCAATATCCCTGAGCAGCCGCAGGGCGCGCCTTCCGTGAATTTCCTCGGAGAAAGATATCACCCTGAACAACCTGGCGAGTTGGGGATACCCTTCCTCATCCGCCTTTTCCGCGAAGGCCTTCAGCCGCAATGCCGCCTTGGCCTCCCCGGCATATGCCTGATGCATAGCCTCTCTCAGCGCATCATCCACACCATCGTCCTCGAT
>JAUSPK010000118.1 GCA_030655735.1 Syntrophales bacterium
CATCCAGAGAGGGGGCATCCCCTATGGCGGGCGTCTTCACGTGAGTGACCCGCGCTCCGTAGCGCTCCAGGATGACGCCGAAGCGATCGCTGAAATATCCCGTATTCACCACAAGGGCGTTATCCCCGGGTTCGATGACATTGCACGCGGCCATGTCCATGGCCATCGTCCCGGAACCGGCAACGATGAACGGTTGCCCTCCGGGGCAGAGAAACACCTCGCGCGTCCGCTCAAGCGCCTGTCCCATGCACTCGACAAAGGCGGGGGCCACGTGGCTTGTCGTCGGCATGGCCATCGCCCGCATCACCTCGGGGGTGAACTCGATCGGCCCGGGGATCATAAGGAGTTTTCTGTTTTTCATGGGTGCCACCTCCATTGTTACATATGTGGGTTGAGACTGCGGTTAATGAAACTTCTGTTCGCCCGCCTGTATCGTCTTTATTTCTCCGAACTTCGCTTCGTATTTCTTTATGTTGTCCTGCAATGCGGCAGCAATCCGTTTCATGTGGCCCGGGGAAACAATAATCCGTGATACCAGATGTGGCCCTCCGGGAGAATTAAGGAGCCAGTCGACCATAAACTCTTCGGGGCTGTGGGTTACGAGCATGTTGTTGCTGTACCGGCCCCTTGAAAGCTCATCCCCCGTATTGATCGTTACCGGCTTCGATGTATCCTTAGGTTCTGACATGTGCACCTCCTTTACACGCAAATGTATCGAGCGTTACACGGGCTCCACGTTGTCGGGGGCACGGAAATATTCGAACACACTACGGGCAGCATTCTCCCCCATTCCCGGAACTTTTTCAAGCTCTTCACGGGATGCGTCCGCGATTTTTTTGACATCCTTGAACGAGGTAAGCAGTGCCTTCTTCCTGGCCGCGCCGATTCCGGGGATGTTGTCCAGAACGGAGTGGAAGTCTTCCTTTGCCTTGAGTGTGCGATGGTAGGTGACCGCGAAACGGTGGGCCTCATCCCGCACCCGCTGAAGCAGAAAGAGCTCTCGAGGATGTTTTTCAAGATACAGGGGGTTTTTCCGGTTCGGCAGATATACCCTGTCTCTGTCCCGGCGCACGGGGGAAGTCCCCCCTGATGGGAGTATGTGGGATTCCTTCGCCAGGCCGATGACATCCACTCCCTGTATCCCCAGCTCGTTCAGGACGGAGAGGGCGACACCGAGCTGCCCCTTTCCGCCGTCGACCACGATCAGATCGGGGAGATCATCTCCCCCCCGATAGCGTCGCTCCAGAACCTCGCGCATCATCCCGTAGTCGTCGGCCTCATCCTTCGTCCGTATTTTGAATCGGCGGTAGCGAGATCTGTCAGGGACCCCCCCGGTAAAGGCGACCAGCGAACCGACGGCGTACCTCCCGCCAATATTGGATATGTCGAAACACTCTATGCGGCGGGGCGATTTCTTCAGCAACAGGTGCCGTTCAAGTTCTTCAAGAATTCCCTCGTGCTCCGTTACCAGTTTTTCCGCGGCCCGTAGTGCATTTTCGGCATTCGACAACGCCATGGCAAGCAGGGCCTTTTTGTCCCCCCGCCGGGGAACGATAAATGAGACCTTCCCGCCCCCCTTTTCCGTGAGCCACTGTTCGATAACCACCACGTCTTCCATTCGCTCGGGAACGATAATCTCCCTGGGAACGGTTACGCCCGTGTTGTAGTATTGTTTCAAAAGAGACGAGAGGGCCTCGGACGTTTCCATCCGTGTCTTCACAAGGGGAAAGCTTCTCTGTCCGATGATGGCCCCCTTCCTGACATGAATGGCATAGATCTGCAGCCGGTCCTCTACCCGGTGCAGACCGAAGACATCCTGGTCTTTGAAAGACGGGGATACGATCCGCTGCTTTTCCAGGGTTATTTCGACGGCGCTTATCTTGTCGCGTATCCGGGCCGCTTCCTCAAAGTCCAGCGCCTCGGATGCCCGGTCCATCCGGGAGCGGAGCTGCCGGACCAGTCTCCCGCTGCGCCCCTCCAGAAACAGGGTTCCCTCGGCTACAAGCCTGCGGTACTGGCTGGCGGTAACAAGGCCACAGCAGGGGGCGAGACATCGTTTGATCTGGAATTCCATGCAGGGCCTCGTTCTCCGTTTAAACTCGGGGTCCTTGCAGGTGCGCAGGGGGAATATGCGGTGCAGGTAATGGAGGGTCTCCTTCACCGAGGCGCTGGACGAATAGGGCCCGAAATAACGTGCTCCGTCTTTCTTGATGCACCGTACCAGCTGAAAGCGGGGGAAGGGTTCGTGTGTGTCGACCCGCAGGCTGTAGAAATTCTTGTCATCTCGCAGGTTGACATTGTACCGGGGCCGGTATTTTTTGATCAGGTTGTTTTCAAGGATGAGGGCCTCTTTCTCCGTGTCCGTGACGATGAATTCCATGTCCTGTATCCGGGAGACCAGAAAGGGAATCATCCGGCGCAGGTCCGTTCCTCCGAAGTAGGCACGTACGCGGGCGCGGAGATTTTTTGCCTTGCCGACGTAGATAACCAGGCCGTCCCCATCCTTCATAAGGTAGACGCCCGAACGCCCGGGGGCGTTTCGTATTTTTTCCTGCCACAGAGTCTTATCCATGTGCGAATACCGGTTTCAAAGAGTTTCCCTATTTCCACAGCCCGAGTTCGGTCTCTACGCGTGACAGTTCCTTGATCTCGTCCCTGATCTGTGCCGCTTTTTCAAATTCGAGATTTTTGGCTGCCCGCTTCATCTTCCCCTCCAGATCTTTTATCATAGCGGGGATATCTCCGGACACGTAGGCCGCCATCTTGTCCTCGACGCTGACCGTCACATAATCCGCCTCATAGACGGAGCTGAGGATATCATGCATCTCTTTCTTGACGGATTCCGGGGTGATATGATTTTCTTCGTTAAACCGCGCTTGTATCTTGCGTCTTCTTTGCGTCTCCTCAAGACAGCCCTGGATGGCGGCGGTAATCTTATCCGCGTACATGATGACCTGCCCCTTGATATTCCGCGCCGTTCGCCCACTCGTCTGTACCAGCGACCGTTTGGAACGTAGAAATCCTTCCTTGTCCGCGTCAAGGATGGCCACCAGGGAGACCTCGGGAATATCGAGCCCCTCTCTGAGGAGGTTGATCCCGATCAGGGCATTATACTTTCCCATGCGAAGGTCGCGGATGATCGCGACCCGCTCGAGGGTTTTGATATCGGAGTGAAGATACGCCACCTTCATTCCCAGTTCGTGGTAGTGCTCCGTGAGGTTCTCCGCCATCCTTTTTGTCAGCACGGTGACCAGTACGCGATCCCCCTGTTCGGCCCTTCGGTTGATCTCGCCGAACAGGTCATCGACCTGACCCGCGACCGGTCGGATCACAATCTCGGGGTCCATAAGACCGGTGGGGCGGATGATTTGCTCCACAACGACGTCTCCCGACTGCTGTAGCTCATACTCTGCCGGCGTGGCAGATATGTAGAGCCTCTGGTTCGGAAAGGCCTCAAATTCCTCGAAGGTAAGGGGGCGGTTATCAAGGGCGGAGGGAAGCCGGAACCCGTGCTCTATAAGGGTCGTCTTTCTCGACCGGTCCCCCCGAAACATGGCGTTTATCTGCGGGACCGTGGCATGGCTCTCATCGATTATCACGAGGGCATCTTTGGGCATGTATTCCATCAGCGTGGGGGGTGCCTCTCCCGGCAAGCGCCCCGTCAGGTGCCGGGAGTAGTTCTCTATCCCCTGGCAATACCCCATCTCCTCCATCATCTCTATGTCGAACAGGGTCCGCTGCTCAAGGCGCTGCGCCTCCAGGAGCTTGTTCAGTGACTTCAGGAAGTCCAGGCGAACCGCCAGTTCCTCCCGTATTGCAGAGATGGCTCGCACCATAGTATCCCGCGTCGCCACATAGTGGCTCCCCGGGTATATGGTAGTTCGGTCGAGTCTGCTAAGCGTTTTCCCCCGAAGGGGGTCGACCACCGATATGGATTCAATTACATCCCCGAAAAAATCCACCCGAATCGCCCGTTCTTCTTCGTACGTGGGAAATATCTCCACCACGTCGCCCCGGACACGGAAGGTGCCGCGATGAAAATCGATATCGTTTCGTTCATACTGTACCTCTACCAGCCTTCGGAGGAGATGATCTCTCCCGATCTCCATATCTTTTTCCAGGGGGATCTGCATGTCGGCGTACTTGTCCGGCGCGCCGATCCCGTAGATGCAGGACACGCTGGCCACAACGATCACGTCCCTTCTTTCCAGGAGAGAGCGGGTGGCCGAATGACGCATCTTGTCTATCCGGTCGTTTATAGAGGAGTCCTTCTCGATGTAGGTGTCGGTGCTCGGGATATAGGCCTCGGGCTGGTAGTAGTCATAGTAGCTGACAAAATATTCGACGGCGTTGTTCGGGAAAAAGACCGTGAATTCATTGTAGAGCTGGGCCGCCAGGGTCTTGTTGTGGGCGATGACAAGGGCGGGGCGCTGCGCCGCCTCTATGACGTTGGCGATCGTAAAGGTCTTCCCCGAACCGGTGACCCCCAGGAGCACCTGGTGTTTCAGTCCCCCCTCAACCCCCTCCACAAGTCTGGCGATTGCCTTCGGCTGATCCCCCTTGGGTTTAAAATCGGTTATTATTTTAAGCGGTTCCATTCAATGCTCCACGGAGCCATGCACACGGTTTTGAGTCGTGGATGCGAGGGACAGGATGATCCCCGTGCGGTCTCCCTATAAGGGAACATTTCACTAAGTGCCCCTTTTTGTCAATACATTGATGGTTTCTTTAACGCTGGTGAAACGAGGCACGCCATGGCGGGGTAACGGGTTTTGACTCCACGTGTCTGCAGGCCGGTGTGCACGAGTGGACAGACGACAAAGATTACGGACCATATAATATAACATGATACTTGCGTTCCCGTGACGTATGGCTTAAACTCCGGCTGCCGTTCAATTGAAATCTCCTCCCCCGAAAACTTTGAGCGGTTCACGGACAGGGGAGTTTCTTTATATTCCCGGAATTGTCAAACTCGGGAGTCCCCCGGCAGAGCCGGGGGTTTACCTAAAAACAATGAATGCAGAAGCATAACATTTCCCCGAATCCGTGGCATCAAACCTGCGCGTTATAAAAAAGTTTTACGACACTCATAGGTATATAGGATAGTAACGTGAAGCTCCCCGCGGCAAGCCGAGGGGCATTCTGCAAAGGATTTTCGTAATGGAAGGGGTGAAAAATGAGGGAGGTAGTAATCGTAAGTGCGGCGCGGACCCCGCTGGCTAGTTTCAATGGGACGCTTGCTGGCATCGGCGCAACACAGTTGGGTGCGATTGCCATCAACGAGGCTATTCGTCGCGCGCGCATTGAAAAATCCGTCGTGAACGAAGTCATCATGGGCATGGTTTTGCCCTGCGGGTACGGGCAAAACCCGGCAAAACAAGCTGCCGTCAAGGCGGAAATGCCGTGGGAGACGGAGTGCTTCACCGTCAACAAGGTGTGCGGTTCCGGCTTGAAGGCGGTCATGCTGGCGGCCCAGGCCATCCAGGTGGGTGATGCCGATGTGGTGGTTGCCGGCGGCATGGAAAACATGAGCATGGCCCCGTACTATTTGGAGAAGGCTCGTTTCGGCTATCGCATGGGTGATGGAACCATGCACGACCACATGGAACATGACGGCCTTTGGGACATCGTCAACGACTTTCCTATGGGAATCTCCAACGAGCTTTGCAGTGAGAAGTATGGCGTGACTCGCGAAGATCAGGATAAATACACGGCTGAATCCTATCGGCGCACGCTCGCATCGATGGAGGCCGGCAGGTTTCAGAAGGAGATCGTTCCGGTTTCAGTTCCACAACGCAAGGGCGATCCGCTTATTTTTGATCGAGATGAATGCCCTCAGCCCACTTCTTTTGAACAGTTGGCAAAAATGAAGCCTGCCTTCAAAAAGGGTGGCGTAACCACTGCTGGCAACGCGTCCATCATCTCCGACGGCGCGGCGGCGGTTGTAGTGATGGCCCGAGAAAAGGCCGAAGAACTGGGGTGTGAGGTCTTGGCGACCATTGGCGCTCAGGCCTCGGCCAGTCTGGACATGAAATACGTTCTCGTGGCCCCGATGCTGGCGGTTCCCAAGTGTCTGAAGAAGGAAGGCGTGAGCCGTGACGATGTAGACCTTTACGAAATCAATGAAGCCTTCAGCGGCGCGACGGTGGCGGTGCTTAAGGAGCTTGAGTTGGATCCCGCCAAGGTCAACGTCAATGGCGGCAGTGTCGCACTGGGTCACCCCATTGGTGCGAGTGGTTGCCGTGTGTTGGTGACCCTCATTCACGAGTTGATTCGTCAAGACAAGAAAATGGGCTTGGTGTCCCTTTGCCTTGGCGGAGGAGAGGCAGTCGCCATGGTGGTTAAACGGTAATCCTTCTCAGTTTGCTGCCATCCGATCAATGTAGACATCAGAACTAGAAGTGGAGGAGTACAATATGGAGGTCAAAACCTTTGGAGTCATCGGTGCCGGCCAGATGGGCAACGGGATTGCTCAAGTGGCAGCGATGAGCGGACTACAGGTGATCATGAACGACATCAAGGAGGAGTTTGTTCAGTGCGGATTGCAAACGATCACCAAGAAACTGTCTTACAACGTGGGCAGGGGTAAGATGAGCGCGGAGGAACAGGATGCCGTTCTTGGCCGCATCACGACCAGTGTCGACTTGAAGGATATGGCAAAGGCCGATTTCGTTCTTGAAGCAGCAACGGAAAACGGGCCGATCAAGTTCGACATCTTCCGCAATCTCGACAATATCTCCCCCAAGCACGCCATCCTAGCCACGAACACCTCATCCATTCCCATCGGGCGGATTGCGGCTCAGACCAAACGTCCGGGCCAGGTTATCGGCATGCATTTCATGAACCCGGTGCCGGTAATGAAACTGGTGGAGGTGATCCGAGGGATTACCACTTCCGATGAGACCTTCCATCTGACTTGGGACTTGGCCAAGAGGTTCGGCAAGATCCCGGCTGAATCCAATGACTATCCCGGCTTTATCTCCAATCGGATTCTCATGCCGATGATCAACGAGGCGGTGTACTGCCTGTACCACGGAGTGGGCACGCGCGAGGACATCGATAACGTCATGAAACTGGGCATGAATCATCCCATGGGCCCGCTGGCCCTGGCGGACCTGATCGGGCTGGATACCTGCCTGGCGATTATGGGAACGCTGTACGAGGGATTCTCCGATTCCAAGTACCGACCGTGCCCGCTGCTTCGCAAGTATGTCGACGCTGGTTTTTTGGGACGTAAGGCCGGGCGTGGCTTTTACGAGTATGCACAGGGAGGGGCCTCATGAACTTCGATCTAACTGAAGAGCAAAAAATCATTCAAGATACGGCGGCCAAGTTCGCCAAGAGGGAACTGGAGCCCGTGGCTGCCGAGCTGGATCAAACCAAGAACCGGGCGATCCTGAAAAACAACCTGAGAAAACTGGCTGAACTCGGGTTTATGGGACTGAATGTCGATCCCGAGTATGGTGGAACCGCAGCTGGTGCCGTGGCTTTCTCGCTGGCGATGACGGAAATCGGCCGGGGCTGTGCCTCGACGGCGGTCACCACCTCCGTGACCAACATGGTGGCGGAAGTCATCCAATCCCTGGGGACCGAGGAGCAGAGGCAGAAATATATTCCGCCATTGTGCAGCGGTGAATATGTAGCGGGAGGCTTTGGCTTGACCGAGATCTGTGCCGGTTCTGATCCGGCCGCCATGAAAACCACGGCCGTTCTGGATGGGGACGACTACGTGCTCAATGGCGGTAAGATCTTCATCTCCAGCGCCGAATATGCTGGCGTCTTCGTGGTTTGGGCCGTGACTGACAAGGAGGCCAGCAAGGGGAAAGGGATCAGCGTCTTCCTGGTGGAGCCGAGTTTCTCGGGCTTTATTGTCGGAAAAGATGAAATGAAAATGGGGCAGAACGGTTCCTCCACAAACGAGATCCTCTTTGAGGACTGTCGAGTGCCCAAGAACAACATGATGGGCAGACTGAACGACGGCTTTCGCATCGCGGTCGATGAACTGGACGGAGGTCGTATTGGTATCGGTTCCATGGCGCTGGGGATTGGGTTGGCTGCCATGGATTTCGCCACGGGCTACGCCAAGGAGCGAATTCAGTTCGATCGTCCCATCGCCACCCAGCAGGCGATCCAATGGATGATCGCGGACAACTATACCCGTTTGGAAGCTGCCCGTCTGTTGCTCTTGAAGGCGGCTTACTTCAAGGACCAGGGTAGGTACTACGCAAAAGAGGCATCCATGGCCAAAGTCTATGCCACGGAGTCGGCCAACAAGGCCTGCTACGATGCCATGCAGATTCTGGGTGGCTATGGGTACACGAAGGATTTTCCCATCGAGCGGTATGCGCGGGATGTCAGGGTGACCAGCATCTATGAGGGCACCAGTGAGATCCAAAGGGTTATTATTGCTCGCGATATTCTCAAATAGCAGAACTACACGAAGCTCATCTACGGCCGAAGCGTGCCTTGTCTATAAACATCAGCCTGATCGGCCCTTCGCCCGCCCAGGCTGTCCCGGTTTTGACAGTAAGGTCGGGAAGTTTTTTCCAAACAGCTTGCGAATCAGCATCGGATTTGGGGTGTCGTTTATATGAACCGCCTCCCGATACTCTCGTTTGGACCGCGGACTCATGATTATTCCTCCTTTTGGAAGTCGATGTTCGGTAACATCGAATTATGAGTCAACGATCCCTTTCATTCATCTCTTTGGATAACATTTAATGCGAGGCAATTCGCGGGGCCTTTGATGTGTTGACTTTTTTGAAGGGGAAGGATAATCTACGGGAAATTGAAGGGTTTGGTTGCTTCTCCTCCCTGTCGGGGAGAAAAGGCTGCGGCTGAGCACATCAAGGGTTACCTTACGTGCGAGAGATTATTAAAAACATTGGAATACGAACTTACCTTTAATCTCATCTTGTTGGTTATCCTGCTCGTCCTATCGGCATTCTTTTCCGGTTCCGAGGCGGCCCTGTTTTTTCTTACTCCCCTCCATCTCCACAAGATGAAGGAGGAAAAAATTCCCTTTACGGCCTCCGTCCAGAAACTCCTCGGTCGCCCCCGGAGACTTCTCGTCACCATTCTTACAGGGAATGAGTCCGTCAATATCACCCTTGCCGCCCTGACGACGTCCGTCTCCATCTATCTCTTCGGAACCGAAGGTAAATGGTTTGCAATAGCCGTTGCAAGTATCACGCTTATTATCTTCGGCGAGGCGATACCAAAGAACTTCGCGGTTGTCCATCCCCTGAGGTTTTCCAGTGCTGTTGCCCTTCCGCTGGTTCTGTTATCCGGCCTGCTGCGCCCGGTGGGCTGGTCCCTCGAAAAGGTATCAGACCTGTTTGTATTTCTCTTCAGCAGGGAGAGGCAGGCAGGGGACGAGGCGCTGACCGAAGACGCCTTCAAGGCCCTGGTCGATGCGGGCCATCAGGAGGGGGCGCTGGAAGAATCCCAGAAGGATCTGATCCACAAGGTATTTAAGCTTGCCGACACGAGGGTGTCGGACATCATGATCCCGAGAGTTGACATGTTCTGCCTCCCGGTCTCCATGGATATACAGGGAATAGAACGGGACATCATACAGGAACGCGTATCCAGGATACCCGTCTATGGCGCGGACAGGGACAACATCCTGGGAATCCTGCACGCCAAACATCTGTTGGCTGAAATAGCAAAGGGGAAGAAGAGGGGAGGATGGCAGCACCTGATCAAGAACCCCTACTTCGTTCCCATGGAAAAAAGGGCGGACCAGATGCTCAGAGAATTTCAGAGAAGACGTCTCCAGATGGCCATCGTGGTTGACGAGTATGGGGGAGTGGCCGGACTGGTGACCCTGTATGATATCCTCGGGAATCTTTTCGTTGATATCTATGAAGAAAACGGTGGCACCCGCGAAATGTTTCGCCGGATCAGTGAAGATACGTTTACGGTCTCCGGCATGATGGATATTGAGGATTTCAGTGAACTTGTAGATATACCGATTGTAACGGAGGAGTTTGACACGGCGGGAGGGTTCGTATTTCACCTGTTTGGAAAACTGCCGGCGGAGGGTGAGGGAATATCGGTTGAAGGTTATACCTTCACGGTGGAGAAGATTGACAAGGCGAGAATACTGAGCATCCGCATCACGAAGAGGGAGGGACCGCACGATGACTGATCTCCTGTTTTTCCTCCCTATTCTCATATTCCTCTTCCTGGAAGGGCTCTTTTCCGGGGGAGAGATCTCTCTGGTAGCCTGCGATATCAATATCATGAGACGCAAGGCAAAAAAGGGATCGCGCTCCGCAGCCATGGCGTTGAAACTGATGGAAAAGCCGGAGTGGTTTCTGGCCACGACGCTGACCGGCACGAATCTCTGCACCGTCACCAACACCGCTCTCACCACGGCCCTGTTTATGTCTCTGTTCGGAACCGAAAAGGGTGCAATCCTCGCCATCGTCGTCATGATACCCCTCATCCTGATAGTAGGAGAGGTGATACCGAAAAGCATCTTTCAGCAGAACGCGGACCGCCTGGCGCCTAAAATTTCCTGGTTTTTATGGATCGCCTCGTGGGTTTTGTATCCCGTAGTCTTCTTGATCTCAAGGATCTCTCGAAGGGTCCTCTCCGCGTTCTCAGGGAACAAGGATCTCGCGTATGCCTCTTACATCACGAAGCACGGACTGGAATCACTCCTGCGGGATGGGAAAAGCGGAGATATCATGAAGTCGGAAAAGGAGATGATACAGAGGATCTTCGATTTTTCCGATTCCACGGCCGGTCAGATCATGGTCCCCCTCTCCAATGTAACCGTCCTCCCCGCACACACGACCATCAGCGAGGCCACCCCTATTATTGTCGGTAAGGGGTATTCTCAGATACCCGTTTACAGCGATCAGATATTCAACATTATAGGGGTATTATATTCTTTTGACATCCTCGAGGCCCTCTACAGGAAAGATCAGGGGCTTCTCTCTCCCGATGAAGTCTGTGTTGAAAATTATACGAAAAAAAATGTCCTGTACATACCTGAAACGAAACTGGCAAAAGAACTCTTCTTTGAACTACAGAGCAGGAGAGAACATATGGCCGTCATCGTTGACGAATATGGCGGGGCCGTCGGGATTGTCACCATCGAAGACATCCTGGAAGAAATCGTCGGCGAAATTGAAGACGAGTACCACAGTGATGGCGCGGTGTTGTATAGAAAGGTCGGGCCGGGGAGATATCTCTTTGACGCGCAGGCAAAGATAGATACCGTCCGCAGTCTGATACCCGTTCATATTCCCCAGGGAGACTATGAAACGCTGGGCGGGTTTCTGCTGTACAAGATGGGGAAAATCCCCAAGAGAAGGGATATCTTCAAACATGAGACGATCACCTTTGTCATCGAGGATGCCGACATGAAGATGATCCGGGAAATATTGGTAATACTCCCTCCTGGCATGGACCTGCTCAGGTAGAAAGGAACTGTCACATGATACACCGCCAACAGAGGAGCCTGGCCGCCGTCATCCTGGCGGCCGGCAAGGGAACACGGATGAAATCCGATCTGACGAAAGTACTGCATCCCATCTGTGGAAGGCCCATGGTATGGTATGTGGCA
>JAUSPK010000105.1 GCA_030655735.1 Syntrophales bacterium
AAGCCGGCGAGGCGGAGCTTTCCATAGACATGATCCTGCTCCTGCACACGATGCTTATGGGGAACATCAATGACGCCATTGCGGGGCGGTTTCGCGCGGCGGGTGAATATGTTCGAGTAGGGACGCATATAGCTCCGGCACCGGAACAGGTGGAGAGCATGATGGAGGCGATTCTGCTGGAATATTCTGCCGATCATACAAATTACTTTGCCGATAAGATCGCAAAATTTCATCTGGATTTCGAGACGATCCACCCCTTTCGCGATGGGAATGGAAGAATGGGGCGCGTGATCATCAATTATCAGCTCATGCGGTTTGGTTTCCCTAACATTATCATACGGGATAAAGAGAAACAGGCGTATTATAGAGCATTCGGAGAATACCACGATTCAAAGAAGGCAAAGAGTATGGAGAAACTTATCACGCTGGCTTTGATGGAATCGCTCCATAAAAGAATTGCCTATCTTCACGGCGACCAGATAATCCCGCTCGCAGATTTCGCACGAGTACATAAAAAATCAATTCACTCACTTCTGAACGCTGCCCGCAGGCAGACTGTTCCGGCTTTCCGTGAAAAAGGCGTGTGGAAGATTGAAAATTATCAACCCCTTTGAGGGGCTGGGCTACACATTTTCCAATCTTCGAGTTTATTGGGAAAATCGCCCTATTTTTAAAAGGTCCCATTCCCCATGCAATAAACCAAAATAACAGGGGTTGGCTTTCTGCAAGCCAACCCCTTTTTGTTTTCATGGTGCCGAAGCCCGGACTTGAACCGGGACGGCCGTAAGCCACTACCCCCTCAAGATAGCGTGTCTACCATATTCCACCACTTCGGCATTCCGCGGGAACCTAGTTTTTTTCTATGCTTTTGTCAACATAAAAAATCAATCGGCCCTCTATTTTGCCGGCTCCGGCGCAGGAACCGCGTCACCATCGCTCGCGGCATTGCTTTCGCCGTCTGTCGGGATGGTTCTTTCGACCCCGGGCGCGGAGGCGCCTTCCATTATAGAACTAGTTTTATGGGTCGAAGCGTAAGCAAGCCAGAGGGATGTCAGCATGAAGAATATCGCGATAAAGGTGGTCATCTTCCCGAGAAACGTTCCCGGGCCGCTGCTCCCGAAGACGGTCTGGCTGGAGCCGCCCCCGAATACTGCCCCCATGTCCGCACCCTTCCCGGTCTGCAGCAGTACGATGAGGATCATCCCTATACACATTAAAACGTGAAAGATTGTTATGGCCGTATGCACTATTTGTTGGTCTCCTTATCTTTCTAAAATCGTATGATTCCCGCGAACGATTCGAATTCCAGACTTGCTCCGCCCACCAAGGCGCCGTTGATGTCCGGCTGCTCCATCAGGCTGCGTATGTTTCCGGGATTCACACTCCCCCCATACGTGATCACCGCCTGGGAGGCATACCCCTGTCCGAAGATGGAGGCCAGTGTTTCCCTGATAAACCGGTGTGCTTCCTGTGCCTGGGCGGGTGTCGCTGTTTCCCCTGTGCCGATTGCCCAGACGGGTTCGTACGCGAGAGCGACCTGCCTTATATCACCAGAATCTATATTATTCAATCCCTCTTTTATCTGCTTTTGAAGAATCGTGAAGGTTGCCCCCGATTTCCGCTGTTCGAGGGTCTCTCCGATGCAGAATATGGGCCTCAGACCGGCTTTCAGGGCCGCGTGCATCTTGCGGTTCACGATCTCGCCGGTTTCGCCGAACAGGGTGCGCCGCTCCGAATGGCCCAGAATGACAAACTCGCAGCCGGCGTTAATAAGCATGGAAGGGGAGATCTCTCCGGTGTAGGCGCCCTTCTCCTCCCAGTGCATGTTCTGGGCCGACAGGCGCACGGCGGAACCTTTCAGTATCTCACTTACAGGGCCGAGTGCCGTAAAGGGGGGGGCGATAACGATATCCCTGTCCCCCACCTCGGGGAACGCCTCTTTCAGCTGTTTCGCCAGTGCGACCGCCTCGGGGATGGTCTTGTGCATCTTCCAGTTCGCGGCTATCAGTGGTTTGATCATGGTATCTGTCCTCTATGCGATTTGACCTGTTACAGTTTCTTCCCGATATAGATGGCAAGGTCTCTCATCCGCGATGCGTACCCGCTCTCGTTGTCGTACCAGGAAAAGACCTTGACGAGGTTCGTGCCGATCACCTTCGTCAGGGGGGCGTCTACCAGGGATGAGTGGGGATCGGAGGTAAAATCGATGGAGACGAGTTCCTCTTCGCAAAATGCCATGATCCCCTTGAGTTTTCCCTCGGAGGCGGCCTTCAGGGCGGCGTTTACCTCGTCCACGGACGTCGCTTTTTCTACTTCTACCGTCAGGTCTACGAGGGAGACGTTCGGCGTCGGTACCCGCAGCGCCAGGCCGTCCAGTTTCCCCTTGAGCGAGGGGATGACCTCTGCGACGGCCTTTGCGGCCCCCGTGGATGTCGGCACGATGGACATGGCGGCTGCCCGGCCCCTCCGGAGGTCCTTGTGTGATCCGTCGAGGAGTCTCTGGTCCATCGTATATGAATGGATGGTCGTCATCAGCCCCTTGACGATGGAGAAGGTGTCTTCCAGAACCATGGCAACCGGGGCGAGACAGTTGGTCGTGCATGACGCATTGGATATGATGTCATGTTTCTTCGGATCGTATGTCTCTTCATTGACACCCATGACAAACGTGCCGTCAAGGCCCTTTCCGGGCGCCGCGATGATGACCTTCTTCGCCCCGGCCCTGATGTGTACGGCGGCTTCATCCCGTGTCCGGAATTTTCCCGTGGATTCCATAACGATATCAACGCCCAGCTCTTTCCAGGGAAGGGTTTCCATATCGCCGGTTACGTTTGTGATCCGTATCCTTTTGCCCCCGACGACGAGAAACTCTCCATCCGCTGTAACGTCGGCCTTGATTTTACCGTGAACGGAATCGTACTTCAGAAGGTGAGCGAGGGTTCCCGTGTCGGCCCTCGTGTTGACCGCG